>JAAYCX010000059.1 GCA_012729555.1 Acidobacteriota bacterium | reverse complement strand
CTGGGGCTGCTCTCACTGCTGACAACGGTTCGTCAGCCCTTATGATTATCTGAACCGCCGGATACGGAACCGTACGTCCGGTGGTGTGGGAGGACGGGGGCCGTGAGGCCCCCTCCTACCCGATCCCTGACGCGCATTTCGAAAAGCGGTCCGGGGCCAGGGGATCGCCCCGATTTCCGGCTGACAGAGTGCTGGGGGTGTATCCCTTCCCGGTTCTTCTGCGGTACGGGCCGGCTACGGTTTCCTGATCTCGTAATCCGGCCAGCCGGAGGGGGTGTTCACCGGCATGATGTCCATGAACGCCTCCACCGCGTGGATCTGCCCGCCGTGGATCTTGAAGGCTTCGAACAGGGTCAGCGCGTTTCCGGGGCCGTAGTTTCCGGTGTTCCCGAAGTCGAGTCGTAACAGCACGACGCCCATTTCCTCGTCCACGGCCGCAACCCGGTAGGTGAGGTCGGGGTGTGCCATGACGGACTGGGTGCGGATGTTCTCGCTCCCCGCCCTGGCGCCGGGACCGGCGGTGGTGACCCCGTTCTCGATGCGGTAGGCGCCCGGCGCGAAGGGCGCGTCGACCGCCTCAAAGGTGCCGCCGACCTTCAAGCCGGCGGCGTAGGTTTCCGCGATCCGGATCAGCCCGGCACGCGACATGCGCCGGGAGGCTTCGGGCACGACGTTCATGGCCGCATGCGCTGTTGTCAGCTTTTCGATATCGAAGAGCGCGCCTTCCGCCCTGCTCCTTGTAACCATCGTTTCGATTTCCGTGATCTCCCTGTTTTCGATCTTCAGCCGCAACGCCAGCATCACGGGGGTGCCGTTCTCCTCGACGACGACATGGGCCGCCGCCACGCCCTCGCGGACGTCCAGGAAGTCCTGCCGATAGGGGCGGAGCTTCGATGCCCCCTTCCATAGCCCCTCCCCCAGCGGCAATGTCTTCGTGTCTTCGGTGAAGCGCACCTCGGGCGCGGTCGGGATCGCCTTCGGATCGCGCTGGACCAGGGCATCCAGGTATTGCGTGATGAAGCCGCGCAGGCATTCGCGGCCGCATGGATCGGCGGCCGTTCCCGCCCGGGTTTGCGCATTTGCCGGGATGGTCAGAAGGACGGACAGGGAAGCCGAAGCGATCGAGCGTTTCATGACGCCTACCCTCCGAAAAGTGGCGCCATTATACCTCACGGGACCGGAATCCGGCACCGGATAGCCGATCGCCCCGATGGTGACGGTAAAGCCGGATCGGGCCGGCGGCGTGTTCCCGGTCGAATGGAGATAATAAGACATTATTGAAAACGCAAATCGGCATATAATCCCCCTACGGCAGCCTGGCACCCGGGACATGGAACCCTCAACCCGATTTAGGGAGAATCCCCATGCTGGAGTATCGCCCCTGGACGTGGAAAATACCGGAAAACAGCGACGCCATGACGCCCGCCATGACGCGGCAGGACGCCTATGAAAGGGTCAGCGGACAAGCGGTGTTCACCCGGGATGTTTGTCTGCCCGGGATGCTCCATGCCAAGATTCTTCTTTCTCCCTATGCCCATGCGAGGATCGCCTCCATCGATTCCAGGGAGGCCGAGGCTCTCACGGGAGTGCGGGATATTCTCAAGTTCGGCGATCCCGACATCGCGTTTGACAATGAAAACGGCCCCTATTTTGAAGTTTCGCGCAACTACAACATTCTGACGCTTCCCCGAACCGGCGATTTTTATCAGCATCCGATGGGAGTCGTCGTCGTCGCCGACAGCGAGGAAGTCTGCGATCGGGCGCTGCGCCTCATCAAGATCACCTGGGAAGAGCTGCCGTTCATCCTTGACATGGAAGACGCGTTGAAACCCGGTGCGCCCAGAATCATGCCGGAGGTGCTGCGCATGAACCCCGGGGCCAGGGATCCCAACACGGTATTGACCGACCGGGAGGAGTTCGGCGATGTCGAAAAGGGATTCACGGACGCGGATAAAATCATCGAATACACGGTCACACGCGCTCGAAACTCCACGGCGGGCGTAGAAGCGGCCGCATGCGTCGCGCAATGGCGAGGCGAATTCCTGGACCTGTGGGTTCATCATCAGGACATTCCCCAGGGCGCGCTGACGGAACCGAATTCCATTCGCGAAAAAACGCAGCCCGCCATCGCCGATTGGACCAGGATTTCGGTCACGATGCCTTACCAGGGATCCTGGTTCGGCGGATTTGCCTGGCTGGCCTATTCCTATTCTTTTGTCCGCCTGGCCGCCATCCTGGCGCGGCGCGCTTCCGGAAGGCCGGTCAAGCTGCTGTACGATGAAAGCGGCTATTATTGCGGCGGCGACGATGCCGGGACTTTCCGATGCAAAGTCGGTGTGAAAAAGGACGGCACGATCACCGCCTCGCATTGGCATATGATCGGAATCCGAAACCCGGCCATCGAAAAGACCCATGTCAGCACCAGGATTCCCAATATTCTCGCCACCCAGGAATGGGCGCTGATCAACAAGGGGCACTCCATGTGTATCCGCCACGGAGCGCACACCTGTGTTCCGCACAACGTCATGTTCGATCGGGTCTCCGCGGAACTGGGATTGGACCCCACGGAGGTCGCGCTGAAAAACGACGGCTGTAACGGCCATGACTGGGATTGGGTTACGCGCTATCAGAGGGAAAATGGTTTCCCCCAGCGATGGAGTCTCCAGGAAGTCATTGAAAAGGGGAAGTGGGCCATCGATTGGGACAGGAACTGGCATGAGCCCGGAAGCAGGAGATTGCCGAACGGCAGGATGCATGGAATGGGTTTCATGCATGTCAATGAATGGCATTGGCATGCTCCTATCCCGGGGATCTCCTTTGCCTGCGTGACCCTGCGCCACGGCAAGGCCGCCATCATCGGCATCCGGAGCGATATGGGGATCGATACGGAATCCGGCGCGCGCAAATGCGTGGCGACGGAGATCGGCCTCAAGTATGAGGACACCGTGATGCAGGAGCGCCGGTCGGACAACACGAACTATCATTTATGGCAGATCGGCGGTTCCTTCGGCACGCCCTATATCACGACCCAGTTGGTTTTGGCCGCCAGGGAAATCCGCAAAAAAATCCTGGACTATGCCGTCCGGACGAAACCGGGCCTCTATAACAGTCCGGCCCAGCCTCCGCTTTTTCCGAATTTAAGGAGCGGGGATCTGGACATCCGGGACAGCATCGTTTTTGAAAAGGCAAATCCCGAAAACCGCAAGACGGTACGGGAAGTCGCCGATCCGTTTTGGGTGACGGATCCACCGATCTCTCATCCGGTAGCCGGAGTGCTCTATGGGCTGACGGTCGACGGCAAGCCTCATCCGGAGCTGTTGGCGATGGCACGGCAGGCGCATTTCATAGAGGTCGAGGTGGATACGGAAACCGGGCAGGTCGAGGTGACCCAGGTCGTCTGCGTCAATGACGTCGGCCATCTGTTCAATCCACGGGGAGCCGCGGCGCAGCAGTACGGCGGATCGATCATGGGGTTGGGAAGAAGCGCCACCGAGGAGCATGTCTACTGCCCGCGGACCGGCGTCGCCCTGAATTATGATCTGATCGGATACCATCTGGGCACCATGAACGATTACGCGCGGGCCCGCTGTCTGATCAATGAGAGCCATCTGGGATACGCCGCATACGGCTCCTATGGGCTGGGGGAGAATGTCGGCGCCGCCATGTCCGGGATCACGGTATCGGCGATATACAACGCCACCGGCAAATGGGTGCTGGATTATCCCACGACGCCGGACAGGGTTCTCAAGGCGCTGGGGAGGATCTGAGGCCGAAGGCGGCACCGTTGAAGAAGGAGCGGGGAAGGGGACGGAGCGGGGATTTTCCGGATCACGGCGGGGAGGAAGCGGCGCGCCCGCCGCTGCGGCGCGCGTATGGCTCCCTCCCCGCCTCAGGCTGAGCGGCGGGCGACTGCGGAATCGCCCGGCAGGGTCACCGTTTCGGCGCCGGGTTGTCGGCGTTGGTGCCGGTGGGGCCCCGGAAGTCGCTCATCTTGAGATGCGTCAGCGTGTGCACGTAGCGCAGCCTGCCGTTCTCCATCCGGAAGAGGTGGGTGTCGGGCGCGCCCGTCATGCCTCCCGGGCCGCCGGCGCCGAACGTGCACCAGACAACCACCGAGCCGAGCACTTCATCGACCACGAAGCGGCGGTTGGCGATGTTGACGCCGGCCGGCAGGCCGGCCTCGCAGGTGTCCGCGTCCGTACCCTGGGACGTGGTCATGCCCCCTTCGACCCGCACGCACGGATAGCCCCACGGGACCAGGTCGGTCTTCGCCTCGAGGAAGGCGTCGAGGTAGGCGGTGGCCCCGCGCACCAGTTCGGCTCGGCTGTTGCGCCGGTCGGCGGGGATGGGGCCCCAGTTCTCCTCGGACGTGTACTTCAGGTAGTTGTCGGCGTTGAACAGCCAATCCCCGGTCGTGGTCGTGATCAATTCGATCTCGGCGATCTTGTCGTGGTTGACGCGCAGCCGCACCCCGATTACGTGGGGATTGGCCTTGTCGGTCGCGATGACCTCGGTGAAGGTCTGGCACGAGGCGTCGTCGTACAGGCTCATGCTCTTGTCGATGACGAGGGGTTTGGTGAGGAAGCCGGTCTTGATGTCGGCGGGCTTCATGTTCTCCTGGTAGCCGAGCCCCGTGGCAAGCGGCAGGATGGAGATGTCGCCCCTGGCCTGAGCGGCCAGGTACAGCCGGACGGCGTGCTGCAGGCCGCCGCGCTGGCAGGATACCATCGGGACCTGGGAAGCCTGCACCCCCGGGGGAGGATCCCCCGGCTTCGGTTTGGCCTTCGCAAACTGCGCCTGCCCCAAAACGGGGAACAGCATCGCGGCACAGAGCGCGATGCACATCGTGACGAGATTCGTGCGTTTCACTGGATGTAGTCTCCTGATGATGGTTGTGTGGAATGGACAGGGCCCGCAGGCTGCGTTTTCATTCCCACCCCGTCGGGCCCCCGCTTCATGACCGCCCCATGTCGGATTCTTCGCTGCTTCATCGCGTCCCCCGGCCTGGATCAATGGCCGGAACCGCCGGACACGGGGATTCTACTACCGAACCGCCCGGCGCGGGTAAGGCATTTTCTCGGGCCGGGCCCCGCCCGGGGATGCGCGCTTCCCCTCTTTCGGCTGTTTGCGCCCCGCGGTCGGGCTGGTACTATCGGGTCATGAGGAGCCTTCGAATCCTTCCCCTGCTGCTCCTCGCCGGATTGCAGGCCGCCGGCGCCGTCGCGGCAGGCGAAGAGTATGAGCTGACAGGCAGGATCGTGTACGAGGAAGCCGCGTTTTCCCCGGACGCGACGCCCCTCGTGCTGCTGGAAGGAATCACGAAGCCTTTCGCCGCCCACACCCTCGCCGACCGGTCCGGAAAGTTCAGGTTCAGGAAGCTGCCGCCGGACCGATACACCCTGATCGTGTCGATCGCGCGCGTCGGCCAGTGCCAGCGGACGATCGAGGTCAGCCCCGGCCTGGCCGACTCCCGGGACAGGATCTCCGTGAAGGTGCTTTTTCGTCCGCAATCGAGAAGCGGCAACCTCGGGGGGGTGTCGGCGGCCGAACTCTCGGTCCCCGAAAAGGCCCGGAAGGAATACGAGAAGGCGTACCGGCGGCTGGAAAGAAGGGACCTGGCGGGGGCCGTCGCCCACCTGGAGAAGAGCGTGCGCCTGGCGCCGCAGTTCGTCTCGGCCTGGAATGTCCTGGGGACGCTGGCGTTCCAATCGGGAGAGTTCGCCCTGGCCGAAACCCGCTTCCGCGAAGCCCTGAAGCACGATCCGGAATACTACCCGGCCCTGGTCAACCTGGGCGGCGCCCTCCTGTCGCTGAACCGGATCCCGGAGTCGCTCGAGACGAACCTGGCCGCGGCGAGGGAAAGGCCCGACGACGCGCTGGCGCATTCGCAACTGGGGCTGAGCTATTATTTTCTCGAAAGACCGGTGGAGGCCGCCAGGCATCTGGAGCGGGCGATCGCCCTCGACCCCGCCCACTTCTCCTTCCCGCAGCTGCCGCTGGCCGACATCTACCTGCAGATGAGGGACCCCGTTTCGGCGGCGCGGGTGCTCCGGCAGTTCCTTGCCCTCCACCCCGACGCGGCCCAGGCGCCGGCCGTCAGGACGCAGCTCGAGGTGCTCGGCATCGGGACGCGGGAATAGACCCGCTCCCGGCAGCGCCCGTCGATTCCCGATCAGAGGGCGAACGCTATGGCGCCGTTGAGCGCGGCGGCGAAGGCGACCCAGGCCAGGTAGGGAATCAGCAGCGCCCCGGCAAGCGGCCGCACGCGCCAGAAGGCGATGACGGTGGCGAGGATGGCGAACCAGAGGACGAGGATCTCGACGAAGGCGGGGACGACGAGGCGCAGGCCGAAGAAGAGCAGGGACCACAGGCCGTTGAGCAGGAGCTGGGCCGCCCAGGGGGCGAGCGGCGGGGCGGCCGCCCGCAGGCTCCCCCGCGCGCGCCAGACGAGCCAGGCCGCGACCGCGATGAGGATGTAGAGGAGGGTCCAGACCGGGCCGAAAACCCAGCCGGGGGGCGTCCATGCGGGCTTGGGCAGGGTCGCGTACCAGCCGCCGCCTCCCCCGCCCGGCGTGAAGAGCGCGCCGAAGGCCGACACCGCGAAGGTAACGGCGAGCCAACCCGCCAGCCCGAGAAGCGAACGCTTGCGCCTCATCGGCCGGCCGGATGGTTCCATCCCGTGTCACCCCCTGCAATAAATGCTCTCAGGCTCATAAATCGATATTGATCGCCCCGATCTTCGGCTACAATGCCGGCAGAGTCAAGAAGAAGCGCCGCAGCCGGGGACGTTTGCCGGAACCGAAAAGGGGGGGAGTCGAAAGGGGCCCATGATGGCTGTCGATGACTATGAAAGGTATATGGTCAAAACGCCGGCAACGGTGGAGGAGCCCGATCCCGGTGTGAAGAACCGGACGTACCCGCCCCTGATCTACATGAGCAGCGGGCTGGTTCCCGGGGTCCGGTATAACGTGGAGTTCGGATGGGTATGGGGCATGCCCGAGCCCAATCCCTGCCTGGGGGAGGAGGTCGGCGGGCACGACGAGATCATCCTGAACATCGGTGGAGACTGCCGGGACCCGGAAGACCTGGGGGCGGATATCGAGTACACTCTCGGCGGCCAGAAGCTCGAAACCGATTCCACCGGGGCTCTGTTCGTGCCGAAGGGGGTCCCGCACGGGCCGCTGACCTACAAGGCTTACCGCCATCCGCACGTGCGCATCTCCATCCTGCTGGGAACCGGCGAGCGCGGGAAGGGGAACATGCGGAACCCGGAGGAGACGGGCCGGGGACCGGATCCGGGAGTCGACTATGCACGATACCTGGTCCGGAGGCCCACCTACGAGGTGATCGCGGGGACCCCCATCAAGAACCGGCAGAGTCCCTCCTCCATGACCTTCATGAACCGGAACCTCGTCCCCGAGTGCAACATTTACGTGGAGGGGGGCTGGGTGTGGGGGATGCCCGATCCCAACCCGCACATCCTCGAGCACGCCCACCGCGATTTCGAGGAGCTGGTGCTTCATTACGGGACGGATTACGAGCATCCCGAGGAGCTGTGCGGCGAAATCGAGTTTCCCGTCGGCGGCCAGATGCTCCGGCTCGATCGGACGTCGATGGTGTATGTCCCCAAGGGGGTGAGCCACGGTCCGCTGGTGTGGAAGAAGTACACGGCGCCGCATCTTGAAATTGCCATCATCCCGGGCGCCGGGAGTCTCGCGGAAGCCGACCCGGGCGGGCATCAGGAGAAGATCCAGAGGAACAAACACAACAGGTCCTAAGTCCTGGATAACCGGGGAGCGATACAATGGCGGAATCAAAATTCGGGAAGTACATCGTAACGGACTTGAACAGGGTGCCGGACGCCCTCGGCACCAGGGTCTACTGCATGCACGGCGGGGTGTTCGAAGGGGCGCCCTATGTCGACTGCGCCTGGTTCTGGCCGCAACCGAAGGAGGTGACGGTCGTGGACAAGGGTCACGTGCACGACTTCGGGGAAGTCGTGACCTTTTTCGGTTCCAATCCCGAGGACCCGACCGATCTCGGCGGCGAGATCGAATTCTGGCTGGAAGATGAAAAGCACACGATAACGAAGAGCTGCGTCATTTTCGTCCCGCCGGGCATCCGGCACTGTCCCTTGATTCTGAAACGCCTCGGCCGGCCCGTTTTCCATTTCGCCACGGCGACGGACAGGAACTACCGCGGCCCGCATGAAACGGAATAAGGCCATAGAAGGGGCCCGGGCCGGCGGGAGTCCTCCGCCCGGCCTGACCCACGTGGGGGATTCATGAAACCAGAGGAATCGGTCGGGCGGGAGCCGGAACGGGGAACGGGCGTTTCGCTGACGAGGGCCTACTACGTGCTCGTTCTCCTGACGCTGGTATGGGCGCTGCAGTTCGCCAATATCCAGATCGTCAATGTCGTGCTCGAGCAGATCAAGAACGATTTCCGGGTATCGGACACGGCGATGGGGCTGATCGCCGGGATCGTCGTCACCCTGCTGGGGTCGCTTCTTTCCATGCCGGTGGCGCGACTCGCCGACCGGAAGGGAAGGCTGGCGATCATATCGATCGGGGTCGCGTTCTGGAGCGTCCTGACCACGCTGGGGGGATTCGCGCAAAACGTCCTGCAGCTGGTCCTGGCGCGGATCGGGTTCGGCATCGGCGGCGCCGTGTCCCCCGCCCCGGGCAACTCCCTGGTCTCCGATTTCTTCCCCAGGGACAAACTGCCGATGGCGATGGCCATCATGTCCATGGCCCCCTGCATCGGCGGCCTGGTGGCGGCCTGGATCGGGGGGATCGTGGGCTCCTCGCATTGGGGGTGGCGCGGGGCCTTCGTCGCCGTCGCCATCCCCGGTTTCATCGTGGCCGCGCTCCTGTATTTCACCGTCAGGGAGCCCGTGCGCGGCATCCAGGACGGGAAACACGCCGATGTCCGGGAGTACGGGATCGGCGAGACGGTGCGCTTCTTTTTTGAAAACACTACCTACCTGCTGATCGTGATCGGGTTCACCTTCTCCGGCATCGCGGACCTGGCGCTGGCCACCTGGTTCGTCCCCTTCATGCAGCGGGTGCACGGCACCTCGCTGCTGGAGGCCAGCACGTTCGGGGGAACCTTGAACTCGGTCGCCGGCATCGCCGGGGTCCTCCTGGGGGGCGCCGTCATCGGCCGCCTGGGAAAAAGGGACGACCGGTGGAAGATCGTCGGGCCCGGCGTGACCTCGCTCCTGGCCGGCCCGGTGCTGATGGTGTTTCTCTTCGCCCCCCTGCCGTGGACCTACGTGGGGCTGTTTTTCGCCATGATCCTCCTGACGTTCCGCATGGGGCCGATTCTCGGCCTGGTGCAGAGCGTGGTCAAGGTCCGCATGCGGGCGTTCGCCGCGGCCACCCTGTTCATGATCGGCACCATCGTCGGCTCGGCCGCCGGCCCCCTCCTCATCGGGGTGCTCAACGACCTCCTCGAGGGCCGGTACGGCCCGCTCGCCATCCGGTACTCGCTCCTCTGCGTGGCGGCGTCGAGCATGCTGGGAGCCCTCTTCTACCTCTGGGCCGGGCGGCATGTCAGGGCCGACATCGGGAGAAGCCTGGCGGGGTAGGGCGCATCACCGCACCCCCGCCTCCGCCGAAGCGGGGACATTCTCATCAAGGAGTCGCCATGAGGCTACGACAGCGCCGGAGCTGGTTCGTGATACTCGCCCTGACATTCTGCGCGGCCGGATGCGGTTCCCCGGACCCGGTTACGACCAGGGTAACCGTGACGGGCGGCATCGTGGAAGGGGTGGCCGGGGACGGGATCCTTGCCTTCAAGGGCATTCCCTTCGCCGCGCCCCCGGTCGGCGCCCTGCGCTGGAAAGCGCCGCAGGCGGTGGTGCCGTGGGACGGCGTGAAGCGGGCGGACCGGTTCGCCCCCGGCCCGATGCAGGATACCGCCTTCGGCGCGCTGCTCGGCGGCCCGCAGGAGATCAGCGAGGACTGCCTCTACCTGAACGTCTGGACGGGGGCCCGGACCACGGACGAGAAGCGTCCCGTCATGGTCTGGATCTACGGCGGCGGCTTCGGCATCGGTATGACAAGCTCCCCCGCCTACGACGGCACGAGCCTGGCGAAGAAGGGGGTGGTTCTCGTAAGCGTGGCCTACCGCGTCGGCCCCATGGGATTCCTGGCGCACCCCGAACTGAGTGCCGAAAGCGGCGGGGGCTCGGGCGCTTACGGGATCCAGGACCAGATCGCGGGCCTCCGGTGGGTGAAGGAGAACATCGCCCGGTTCGGGGGCGACCCGGCCAACGTGACCCTCTTCGGGGAATCCGCCGGAGGCATTTCGGTCGCCATGCTGGCGGGATCGCCCGGGGCGGCCGGGCTGTTCCAGCGCGCCATTTCCCAGAGCGGCGGGTCGATGGCGCCGCCGCGCATGACGCGGGCCGCGGCCGAGGCGCAGGGGAAGGCCTACCTGGCCGCCCTGGGGGCCGGGGATATCCGCGCCGCCCGCGCCCTCGGGGCGGAGGAGATCCAGCGCAACACCAGGGGGATGGGGAGCTTCTGGCCCGTACCGGACGGGGAGACGATCGTGGCGGACCAGTACGAACGCTACCTGGCGGGCCGGTTCAACGACACCCCCATTCTCGTCGGCACCAACTCGAACGAAGGGGGGTTGTTCGTCACGCAGCCGGTGACGCGGGACGGGTTCGAGCGGATGGTGCGCGGACAGTACCCGGAGGGGGCCGACGTTCTGCTGGCCGCCTACCCGCACGCCACGGACGAAGAAGCCTCGCGGTCCGCCAGGGACATCATGCGTGATTCCACCTTCGCCTGGCCGACCTGGGCCTGGGCCACCCTGCAGGCCCGAAACGGGAGGCACAAGGCCTTCGTGTACTACTTCGACCACCGGACACCGGCGTCCCCCGACGGCGCCAACCACGCCGACGAGATCCGGTACGTGTTCGGCACGCTCGATACACCCGGGATGACCGGGGGGGGCGCCGGTCCCGGGGCCCAGGCCCTGGCCGAGAGGCTCCAGTCGTACTGGGTCCATTTCGCCCGGAACGGGGATCCCAACGGGCCCGGCCTGCCGCACTGGCCCGCCTTCGATGAAAAGGATCCCCGGGTCCTGTACATAGACGGCGAGTCGGGAGCGAGGAAACATCCCGATCTCGAAAAGATCCTGGCGTTCGACACCCACTTCGCCCGGGTCAGGGCGGCGCGGGCGGAACCGTGAGACGGCCTTCCGCCCCGCGGCGGCACGGACGGGCCGCGGCCGGCTACCGCGAGGGCGCGCGCCGGAGCCTTTCGACCAGCATCTCCCCGGCCGCGGCGGCGTTTTCGGGGGAGATGTCGTGAAACAGCACCACGATCGGATCCTTCGGTATGCCGGTGATCCTGCTGAGTTCCTCCGTGAAAACCCTGGCGATCTCCGCCTTCTTGGCGTACTCCTGGGGTGTGATTTCGACGATGACGACGGGCATGGCGTTTCTCCTCTGCGATAAGGTTGTCGCCCCTGATCATGGCACATCCGCCGCCGCGGGGGAACGTCCTTTGCCGCCCCGGGTCTTTCCGGGAACGGGCCCGGCGGCCCGCTGCCGGCCGCTCTCGGCGTAGAAAAGCGCGGTTGACATTGCAGGCTGCGCTTATACAATAAGTTAAGTTCAACCATCACAAGGAATAACCTGAAAGCGGAGAGAGGACATGACGCGCGAAGAATTCGATGTTTACCTGGAAAAATTCAACGGCAGGGATTACGACGGGTTCCTCGATTATTTCGCCGACGATTTCGAGATGATCCATGTCGCGGGTTCTCTCAAATCCCGGGAGGCGGTGAAGAAGTTCTATGCTTTTCTTCACGCCTACATCAAGGAGAGCGTGATCGTGGACCGTTTTGTTTCGGACGCGTCCACCATCGCGCTCGAGGCCAGGGTGCGGATCGAGGGTGTGAGGGAATTGTCCCCGGAAACCGTCGCCGCTTCCGACTATCCGAAGCTGAAGCCGCTGGCCGTCGGACAGACCGCCGTTATCCCGCAGTTCATCCATTACCATCTCGAGAACGGCAAATTCGTAAAAGTCGTTTGTGCCGAACTCTAAAGGAGCCCCCCGGCGACCCGGGAGTCCCATCCAGACCGCTGCCGAAGGCTCCGGCGGCATCGGACGGTTCCGCCGGGGAAGGCATCCCGATAACGGGCTCGTCAGATGTCGCCCGATTTTTTCAAAACAGGGCCGGAAGAAACCCCCGAAGGAGAAACGATCATGAGCGGGAAGGCGCCATTTGAGAAGCTGCTGTCCCCCTGCAACATCGGGAAGCTGCGGATCAAGAACCGGATCATCAAAACCGCCGCGGAAATGAACACCCATGACCCGCACGATTTTCACATGAACCAGAAAACCATCGACTACATCGAGGCGGTGGCCAGGGGCGGCGCGGGCATGATCATCCTGTGGAACGCCTACCTGGATTACCCCCTGGGCGCAAGGATAGCCGACGGGTTGCGCATCGACGCCGACGAATACATCGAGGGTTTCCGCAGGCTGGCCGATGCCGTCCACAAACATGGTTGCCGGTTGTCCGTTCAGATGATGCATGCCGGGCCCTGGTGCCCGGCGTCCCTTTCCGGGCGCCCGCCCATAGCCGCATCCGTGATGCGAGAGGAAGTGTACGGGAACTGGAGCGATGAAACCGTCGAGGCGAGCATCGCCGAGATCGAGGACATTCAGGAGAAGTTCGTCAAGGCTGCGGAGCGTTACCAGAAGGCGGGGATCGACCACCTGGAGGTCCACTGCGGCACGCAGCACCTGGGCAACACCTTCATGTCCCGCCACTGGAACAGGCGCGGGGACCAATACGGCCCGCAGAGCCTGGAAAACCGCTCCCGGTTCACGGTGGAGATCCTGAAGGAAATGAAGCGGCGCCTGGGCAAGGACTTCCCGATCGGCGTCCTTTACAACGCCGCCGAATACGGGATAGACGACGGTATCACCCCCGAGGAGGGAGTGGAGTTCGGCCGGATATTCGAAGCCGCCGGCGCGGACAACCTCCATCCCAAGGCCGACGGCTTCGGCCCGGTCTACTGCCTGATCAACTGGCCCGAAACGGTCTGCTACCCGGAGGTCCCCGATCCCCTGCCGGAAGGGCTCGACGGGAGAAAAAGCGGGGCGGGGTTCTGGGTGCCCCTGTCGGCCATGGTCAAGAAGGCGGTGTCCATACCGGTGATCGCCACCGCCGGCATCGACGCCGAAATGGGAGAGAGGATCCTTCTGCAGGGCCGGGCGGACTTCATCGGCATGACGCGGCAACTGCTGGCCGACCCCGAATTCCCCAACAAGATCGCCGCCGGGAGACTGGACGATATCGCCCCCTGCACGCGCTGCCTTTCCTGCATCGAGGCCATCCATACGCACCCGGTCGAGGGGAAGTCCTGCTGCCGCATCAATGCCGCCCTGACCAGGGAGCGCGAATTCGAGATCCGGCCGGCGCCCAGGAAGAAAAGGGTCATGGTCGTCGGTGGCGGACCGGCGGGAATGGAGGCCGCACGGGTGGCCGCCCTGAGGGGGCATGAAGTCGCGCTTTACGAGAAGGAGCATCGGCTGGGAGGGTCCGTACCCGTCGCCGCCACGATCAAGGGGCTCGAAATCGAAGACCTCCCGGCCCTGGTGCGCTACCTCGAGACGCAGATCGCCCGGCTGGGCGTCAGGATCCACCTGGGCAAAGAGGTGGACAGGGCGCTTGTGGAGCGGGTCGGGCCCGACGTCCTCATCCTGGCCACGGGAGGGGAGTATGCCGTTCCGGAGATTCCGGGTATCGAATCGGGCAAAGTGGTCCGGGCCGCCGCCCTGAACCGCCGGCTGAAGAAATATTTGAGGTTTTTCGGCCCCGGGCTGCTCAACCGGGCCACGAAAATATGGATGCCGGTCGGCAAGAGGGTCGTCATCATCGGCGGAGGCATCCATGGTCTCCAGCTGGCCGTGTTCCTGGTCAAACGGGGCAGAAAGGTGACGGTAGTGGACACGGCCGAGGAAATGGGGGAAGGGGTGATCGAGAATTACAAAGTCCGCCTCTTCTGGTGGTTGCAGCGGAAGGGAGTGCCCCTGTTGCCCGGCGTCCGGTATGAAAGGATAACGGATCAGGGGCTGACGGTGACCACCAGGGAAGGGGAGAGGAAGACCCTGCCGGCGGACACCCTGTTGCCGGCTCTGGCCATGGCTCCGGACGCCGACAGGGTCAGGAGCCTGGAGGGGACGGCGCCAGAGATCTACCAGATCGGCGACTGCGGGAACCCCGCCCTGATCATCGACGCGATCGGGGACGGCTCCCGCATCGGGCGCGCCATATAGGAAAGGCTGCACGGCCCCCGGCCGGGATGCGTCCGCGCCCCCGGCGCGATCGCCCGCCGATTCTGTACTTTTCAGACCGGAACTGCTTTAAAATGGGTCGGACGGGAGGGGATTTCCGCATCGCCGGGGATTCCGCGGTTCTTGAAGGAAAACGAGGGGAGTGCGGATTATGGCCGACCTGGAAGGCGCAAACGGAACCAGAAGAGATTTCAGGGTTGTCGGGAAACCGAACCTGCCCGGGGTATTGTCCTGGTCCCAGGTGACCGGGGTCGCGAAATTCGGGCTCGACTATGTCGTCCCCCACATGCTCGAGGCCAAGTTCCTCCGGAGCCCCTACGCGAACGCCTGGATCCGGTCGATCGACACCGCGAAGGCGAGGGCCGTCCCGGGAGTCGTCGATGTCCTCACCTGGGAGGACGAGGACGTCCGGAGCCTGCGCCTCGGGGGGGGATTCATGGGAGGCCCGTCCGAGCCCTTCCTGGATAACATCGCCGACCAGGAGGGGGCCGAGGTCGGCGTCATCGTCGTCGCCGAAAATGAGGACATCTGCGAGGAGGCCCTGCGCGCTCTCGAGGTGGACTGGGTGGTGCTGCCCCACGTCATCGACCTGCGCAAGGGACGGGAGCCGGAGGCGGCCGTGATCCGGCCGGCGCCCCCCTACCCCGGTCCCGACGGGGGAAGCGGCGGTCCGGGTCCGGCCGGCGGCCAGAATCCCCCCAGGAAAGGGAACGTCTCCTATTCCAACGTCAACGACGGGGACATCGAGGCCGGGTTCCGCGAGGCGGACCACATCATCGAATACGACGTCAATACGGCCGCCTTTTCCGGCCATATCCCCAACCCGACCGGTTCGGTCGCCTGGTGGTTCGACGACGCGGTCCACGGCGAGGGAAAGAACCTGCATATCGAGGGGATCCCCGCCTGGACCGAGGACTCGATCGGGGACCTGTACCACTTCCCCCCGGAAAAGATCTTCCGCGACGGAATGTTCCTGGGGGGGAGGTATTGCGACTGGGGGAACCGCAAGACTCAGCTGATCACCCCGCTGCTTGCCAGGAGGGCGGGCCGGCCGGTGCGCTGCGTCAACAACCGTTACGAGATGTACGACCTCAACCTGAGCCAGCGCTACGTGCACATGAAGGTCGGCTTCACAGGCGACGGAAGGATCACGGCCGTCGACGATTTCTCAGTCGCCGACGGCGGCGTCCGGGGCAGCTCCATTTTCGGCAACACGATGGACCAGACGTACGGCCCCTATTTCACCACCCGCTGCACGAATGTCCGGCAGAGGATGGAGGTCGTCGACAGCAACCGCGGCAAGATGTACGTCAGCGGTCAGCACAACCCGATGTCGTGGGATTCCCTGATGGTGGGGCTCTACCTGATCGCGGAGAAACTGGGGAAGGACCCGATCGAGATCGCGACGCTCAACCTGCACGGGCCCCGGTCCCAGGACGACCCCGACCCGGTCCCCAGCTATGAGGCGTGCGTGGCCGCCCTCAAGAAGAGGATGCAGTGGCGGTGGCACCCCACCGGGGCCGGAAAGCTCCCCGACGGGCGCCTGCACGGGGCGAGCTTCCGCTACAACCAGTGCCCGCGCCATTCCGGGATGACGTACAACACCAAGCTGGAACTGCGCAGGGGCCAGGTCGTCCTGGCGTCCCAGGGTCCCACCATCGGCCACTACGGCCTGGAATGCAACGCGATGGTCATCGCCGAGGAACTGGGGCTCGAATACGGGGATATCCGCATCGAGCTCGATTCCCAGGAGATCTACCGCCCTTACGGGGGGGGGAGCGACGGGTCTACGGCGTCCTCCTGGGCCATGAAGGAATGCGCCCATATCCTCAAGGAGCGGATCCTGGAAGCGGCCGTCACCGAGGCCAACGCCCCGGCGGCCGCCGGCGGCATCAGCATGGGGCGCGGCCCGGCCGCGCAGGCCCCGAACCCCTTCAAGGGGCTGAAGCCGGAGGACCTGGATATGCGGGACGGCAGGGTGGTCGTCAAGGCCGATCCGGGCAAGGGGCTTCCCCTGGCCCGGGCCGTCCGGGCCAACCTGTTCGCGACCTATTCGGGCCGGCCGCCGCTGGCCCTCTGGAACCAGCGCGGCAGGGCGCTCGACACGATGAACGTGGCGGCGTGCGAGGTCGCCGTGGACACCGAAACCGGGGAGGTCGAAATCCTCCGGTTCGGGGTCGCGGCGGATCCGGGGAAGATCCTGCGCCTGACGTCGCTCGAGAGCCAGATCGACCAGGTGATGGACTTCAGCGCCGGGTGTCAGCTCCAGGAGGAATATGTCTACGACCCGGCGACCGGGGTGAAACTCAGCACGAACATGTTCGACTACCGGAAGGTCTCGATGCTCGACATGCCCAGGGTGGACCTGGACCTGCTGGAAACACGGGCGGGGAACGCGTGTTACGGTGCCAACGGCATCAGCCACAGCCTGGCCAACACGCACCTGGTCATCATGGCCATCCACAACGCCACCGGCAAATGGGTCGAATCGCCGGCCACGCCCGAAAAGGTGCTCAAGGCGCTGGGCAAGGGATAAGGACCCGGACGGCGCGGCGGGCGGGATGGGACCGGATGGGGGGCGGCGCGGCGGGTGGCTGCGTTGCGAATTTTTTTATCGGGGGAGTGGAGGTCTCATGAGCACGGGAATGAAAAAGGGGACTTCGCGAAGAGAGTTCGTCCGGACCGTGGCCGGCGCCGCCGTCATCGGCTCCATCGCCGGACTGGACGTCCCGGCGGCCCGCGCTTCCGGCGCGCCGGAAAACAGGGAGTTGCTGGTCGCGCCCTGCGGGTTGTATTGCGGCGCCTGCCCCATGTATCTCGCCACCCGGGACAAGGACGAGGCGAAAATCAAAGCGCTCCTCGGGCAGTTTTCGGGCCGGGATTCCTCGATGACCCTGGCCGACGTGCAATGCGACGGCTGCATCGGCGGCGGACGGGTCGCGGCCTTCTGCCGGAAATGCTCCATGCGGGAGTGCGCCGAAACGAAACCGGGGGTGACCCGCTGCGCCGACTGCGGCGACTTCCCCTGCAGGCTCGTGACCGATTTCAACAACGACGGGATGCTGCACCACGCGGAGGTGCTGGAAAACTGCCGCGGCCTTCGGGAGAGGGGAATCGCGCGGTGGACCCGGCACGAGGAGGAGCGCTGGAGCTGCCCCGAGTGCCAGGCGCGCATTTCGTGGTACGACCCGAAATGCGCCCGTTGCGGGGCCGCGAGATCCGAACGGCTCTTCCCCCTCCGGCGGGGGTGACGCTCGGGCCGGCCCGGCATTCCAGGCGGAAGGGACGGGAGTTCAGGGTGCGGCCTGGGGAGGATGCCATGAAACGACGGGTGCTGTGCCGGGAATTCCATTCCCGGGCGGAAGCGGGAATCGTCCGGCAACTGCTGCTGGCGAACGGCATCGAATCCTACCTGAATTCCGACGACTGCGGGTCGGTCGACCCCGCCCTCGCGTTCGCGCGCGGGGTGCAGCTCTTCATCGGAGAAGAGGACGCCGCCCTGGCGGAACAGGTCCTGGCGGCCGCGGCGGAAGGCGGCGCAGGGGACGGGGCCCCCGGCCAGGATTAGGTCCGCGGGCCTTCGGCCACAGGCCGGAGGCCGTCCCGGGGAAGACCGGCGTCTTCGAGATGCGGCTCCTGGCTGCATATAGCCATTGGTTTCCACTCCGGGAGACATTATAATAACTAATTGGCGAGGGAAAAATATAAGCAAACAGAATGACCGCAGCCGTATGTTGTTTTGAATATGTCGCCTTCTTTGTTTTTTTAGAATACCGCTCTATGGACGCCTCCTCCTTGGGTCTCATTTCAGACCAGTTTCAAGTTAAAGTCCCGGCGCTCGCGGCGCAACCGTCGTGGGGCGAGGTTCTGGGTTTTCTGGTCCTGGGGGTGTTCATTGTCCTGACGGCGCTGGCCGGGATCAGCCTGTTCTGTACCGCCACCGGGTTTTTTTTCCAGCGCCTGGAGCGCGGCGGCCGAAGGCCTGCGGCACCGGGCTTCGTGCCGGTTTCCGCGGCAGACCCCCAGCGATCGCCCGCGACCTCCGGCGACCCGCTCCTCCCGGCGGTGATTGCCGCGGCGGTGGCGGTGGTGCTCGACGATCGGGCTTTCCGCATCCACCGGGTCGCCCCGGTCCTTGGTCCCTACGAGCAAAACTGGTGGGGGGGGGAAGGCCGGCGGCAGATCTTTGATTCGCATGCCTATTCCCAGCGCGGGGCCGTGCGCAACCTGAGGCCGCCGATCGGCAGGGCCCGCGTTCCGAGGCGGCGCCCGACTCTGAAGAAATACAGGTAAAGGATTCGCCATGTCCATCACACGACACATCCGTATCACCATCGCCGGCCAGGTCTATGACGTCACGGCGGAACTGCTGGACGATAACGCCGGTTACCCGCAGGCCGCGATCCCGGTGCAGCCACAGGCCCCCGTCCTGCACCCCCCCCGGCATGTCGCACCGACGCCGCAGCCGGCGGCCGAAGGTGGGAGGGTCCTGTGTCCCCTGTCCGGCATCGTCGTCACCGTCCATGTGGAGCAGGGGCAGCGGGTCAAGAAGGGCGACCTCCTGGTCATGCTTGAAGCCATGAAAATGAACACCCCCGTATGGGCGCCGCAGGACGGCGTGATCGCTTCGATTCAGGCACAACCGGGCATGCGGGCCGAGGAAGGCGCGGTTCTCGTAACGCTCGCATAAGGATGGACTTCGGCATGCTACAGGGTTTTGCCCGCTTTATGGCCGACACCGGCTTCGCGCAGGTATCGGGGGGCCAGGTCATCATGTGGGGGGTGGTGCTCCTCCTCCTCTATTTCGCGGTGTACAAGGAATTCGAGCCACTCCTGCTGGTGCCCATAGCGTTTGGCGCCCTGATCGCCAACCTTCCGACCCTGGGCGTGGTCAACCCCCCCCTTGTCCAGCCCGACGGCTCGATGGCGCCGGGAGGCCTGTATTACTACATTTCCAAAGGGATCGAATGGGAGCTCTTTCCGCCCATCATTTTCCTCGGTGTAGGCGCGCTGACCGATTTCGGACCGCTGATCGCCAACCCCCGAACGCTCCTGCTGGGAGCCGCCGCCCAGATCGGAATTTTCGCCACCTTCCTGGGATCGATCGCCCTCGGCTTCACGCCTGGAGAAGCGGCGTCCATCGGCATCATCGGCGGCGCTGACGGCCCGACTTCCATCTTCACGGCATCCAAACTGGCGCCCGACCTGATCGGCCCCATTGCGGTCGCCGCCTACACATACATGGCGCTGGTGCCGCTGATCCAGCCCCCGATCATGCGCCTGCTGACCACGGCGAAAGAACGGAAAATCCGGATGCGGTCGCTGCGCACGGTGGGCAAGCTCGAAAGAATGGCCTTCGCGCTGATCGTCTGCGTCGCGTGCATATTGCTCGTGCCTGCGTCAGCGGCCCTGATCGGCATGCTGATGCTGGGCAATTTCCTCCGCGAATGCGGGGTCACCGAGCGGCTGGTGAAATCGAGCCAGAACGAGATCATCAACGTCGTGACGATCTTTCTGGGCACCAGCGTCGGCTTCACCATGAGCGCCGACCGGTTTTTGACCCCCCAGACATTGAAAATCATCGCCCTGGGCGTCTGCGCTTTCGCCCTCTCCACCGCCAGCGGGATCCTGATGGGCAAGCTCATGAACCTGCTCTCCTCCAAAAATCCGCTCAACCCCCTGATCGGAGCTTCCGGCGTATCCGCGGTTCCCATGGCGGCGCGGGTGGCCCAGGTGGAAGGCCAAAAGAGCGACCCCTCCAATTACCTCCTCATGCACGCCATGGGACCCAACGTGGCGGGCGTCATCGGCACCACCATCGTCGCCGGCTATTTCATCACCCAGCTGGGATAGGACCGGGGACGGACGAGGGTCATTGCTGCAGATACAATGCCAGGCCGTAGGCCGAAAGTTCCGAACGGCATCCGGCTCCACAAAGGTACCGGATCCCCGCCCCCATCCAGCGACTGCAAAATACTATCCTGGAGTCCCATCCTTGCAGTAGTATTGCCTGATCCAACCATGAAGGGAGAACCGAATGAGATCAAGCCGATTCCATAGGGTATTTGTCGCAGCCGTGTTCCTGGCCGCCTGGGGGTGGACGGGTTGCGGGGTGAAGGTCGAAGAGTGCGACCGGCAGTGCCTCGACAACCTGATGCACCGGTATATCGAGGCGCTGGTCCAGCACGATCCCGGGAGCCTGCCCTTTGCCGACAGCGTGAAGTTCACCGAGAACACCGAAAAGGGGATCGAGGTCCTCGAGGTGGGGAAGGGGTTGTGGGAGACCGCTACCGAGGGGCCGAAGGACTACCGGATCTTCGCGGCCGATCCCGAGGGGCAGGCGGCCGCCTGCCTGGTGGTCATGAAGGAAAAGGACCAACCCGTCATGCTCGGGGCCCGCATCAAGCTCGAGGCGGGGAAGATTACCGAGGCCGAGCACCTGATCGTCCGGGGCGGCGGGAGCATGCCCATGAATTTCTCCGGGCCCAACCTCTTGAAGTCCCGCCCCGGCTTCGACGAGGACATCCCGGAGGCCGAACGGATGAAGCGGGAGGACCTGGTCCGGATCGGGTTGGCGTACTACGACGCCCTGACCTCCGAGGACGGCACCCGGGCCCCGTTCGCGAAGGAATGTGAACGGCGGGAGAACGGCATGGTCACGGCGGGCGGCCCGCCCCCCAAGGCCAAGGCGGCGCCCGGCGGCGCCATGCCCACCGGGGGGTTCGGGGGCGTCCCCACCGACTGCGAAGGGCAGCTCAGCGCGGGGGTTTTTTCCTATATCACCGAAATCCGGCCGCGCCTCGTCGTCGCCGACGTGCAGAAGGGGCTGGCGGTGGGCTTTTCGATGTTCCGCCACGACGGCACGCGGCGTCCGCCCAGGGAGGGCGTGACGGGGAACACCCAGACCTACGGGCAGTTCAACCTGGCCGCCGTGCACGTCTACAAGATCCGCAATGGCAAGCTTTACGAAATCGAGGCTCCCGGCGCGGTCCTGCCGTACAACACCCCTTCCCACTGGGAAGCGGAGGAGAAGGTCTACCCGCAACCGGAATGATTGCGAAGCCGTCCGCTGTCGGGGCCGGCGCCCGCGTGCCGAACGCAGGCGCCGGCCCTTTCCCGTTATCGGCCGTCCCGCTCGTACCAGTCGATGTTGCGCGTCACGAACATTGCGACGCCGAGCAGGAGAAACAGCCCCAGGGCGCCGACCAGGAGCGAGTAGTCCTGCAAACGGAGGATCACGAACAGGAACGCGTAGATCAGGGCGAGGCCGGCCGCGACCAGGGCGCCCGCCCGGGGGCTGTGGAGGACTTTGCCGCTGTACAGCGCGATCATCAGCGCGGCCAGGGCGGCGCCGATCCAGTACGCGGCTGCAAACGAGGTCACTTCGGACAGGGCCAGCAGCCCGAGATAGAACAGACAGAGGGCGATGCCGACGAGGGTGTACTGGAACGGGTGGATGCGTGCGGACGAGAGGATCTCAAACAGGAAAAACGCCGCAAACAGGAGCGCGATGAACAGGATGCCGTACTTGATGGACCGCTCCACGTACCGGTAGGAATCGATGGCCGGAACCAGGTCCACGCCGAAAAGTGAAGCGGCAAAGCCGGCGGCTTCGACAGGAGTGCGGTCCGTCCACTGTTGCGGGTAGGAACGGCCGTAGTAGGAAACCTGCCAGCGGGCGCTGAAACCGTCCCGATTCACGGTCCGTTCGGCGGGCAGGAATGCCCCCTGGAAGCTCGGATCGGGCCAGGTGGAGCGGATCGTCACATCGTTGTTCACCCCGACGGGTGCGAAGCGGAGGCCGCGGCTGCCGTTCAGCCCCAGCGACATCGCAAAAGGAATGGTGTCGATCGCGGCGCCGAGCCCCTGGATCCTCGCGTGGATGCCGTTTTCGAAGGCCGCCAGGCGGCTCCCCGGCCTCATCGGCGCCGCCCGCCCGGCCAGCGTGATCCGGAGGGATTCCCGGGTCCCCCGCAGGTCCGTAACCGCGAGGGCGACCTCCGCTTCGTCCCACAGAATCCGGGAGGGGTCCACGTCCCACTCTTCTAAGGAAGGCCTGGTGAAGCTGCCGCTGAGATCCAGGGTGCCGCTGTAAACGACCGTTTCATAGATCCCCCGGTGGCGCGGTTCCGGGCGGATCTGTCCATCGACCTTCAACTCCGAAGGAAGGAAATAGGCCTGACCCCTCAGGGATTGGATCCGCTCGACCCGCTCCCTCCGCCCTTCGATCACCTGTTCTTCCCAGCTCCTCTGGTCGAAGGTATAGGGAACGATCAAAACCGGCCCGGTGACGACCTGTTCCTTGCCCCAGGTGGAGGTGATCTCATCCACCGCCGCGTCCCGCCGGGCCAGGCGCTCCTCGAGGACCGAACGGACCATCGCCAGGGGGATGAGCAGGAAAAGGATCAAGAGGGCGATGGAAGCCATCTTCAGAGCGGTCGAGAAGCGGCTCTGAAGAGCCGCGGTCCGGGGAAGGGGGGATTTCTCCGTATTCAGGTTCATGGTGTCCTCCAGGGTCGGCAATCGGTTTGCGCACGCGTTCGTTCGGCTGCAATGCTAATCCATAATCAAGTACTTTGCAATATAAAGTATAAAAAAATGGGGACGGCCGGACCGTGAGTCTTCGCCCGCGCGTTCCGAGCCCTCGCCTCCGCTGGAAAAGGATGCCGCCGTGCCCCGAAACCGATGTCCAACGCGGTGATATTGGGGTAGAATGGCATCAACAACGGCATGGAGTGGTCTCAGGCGGGATGCCGGAGATATTCCCGACACCAGGCATTCGAGCAAAAGGCGATCGGGCGGGCCGATCCGGCCCGGATGCGGTCGGAGCGATGTCGACGAAGTCCTGAAAGGGGATGTCTGCCGGATCGACCCGGGACCTTCCACCGGAAGGATTCCTGTCCGCCCACCGGGGTTGCCGACGCCGGAGCGGGAGGTATCACGCAGTGCCCACCCACCGCAAGGAGACCAAAATGAGCGATAAAGACACAAGTCAATCCCCGGCAACGGCTGGAGCCGCGTCGCCCCATGTTCTGCCCCCTCTTCCTTATGCCGAAAACGCATTGGAACCCGTCATTACGGCCAAAACGGTGAGTTTTCACTACGGCAAACATCACAAGGCTTATGTGGATAACCTGAACAAGCTTGTTGCGGGAACGGAATATGCCGACCTGGCGTTGGAGAAGGTGATGGCCGAGACGGCCGGAAGGCTTGAAGGGGCGGCGATCTTCAATAACGCGGCGCAGATCTGGAACCATTCCTTCTACTGGAAAAGCCTGAACCCGAAGGGGGGAGGGGAGCCGCCGGAGGCGCTCAGGAAGAAGATGGTGGACGCTTTCGGGAGCGTCGACGCCTGCAAGAAGGAGCTCGCGGACGCGGCCCTGGCTCAATTCGGGAGCGGTTGGAGCTGGCTCGTCCTCCGCGGGGATTCCCTCAAGGTGGTCAAGACCGCCAATGCCGAAACCCCCTTGACGAAGGGGATGACGCCTTTGCTCACCATCGATGTCTGGGAGCACGCCTACTACCTGGATTACCAGAACCGTCGGGCCGACTACGTCAACGCGGTGCTCGACAGGCTGATCCACTGGGAATTCGCCTTGCAGAACGCCGGCTAGCGCCGGGCGCGCCGGGGTCCCGGTCGTGGGGGAGCGACCGGGGCCCATCGGTCCGGGGACGGCGCGGAACCCCTATTTCCTGACCGATATCTCCTTGAGTTCCTCCCCCAACCCCAGGACGTTGATCAAGCGGGATTGGTCGGAGATGACGAGTTTGGTGTTCTGCTGCAGGGCCGCCTGGGTGACCTCCAGTTGCTTCAGGATCTGGGCGTTGCCGACGAAGTACTCCCTGGCGGCGACCGATACGTTCTCGATGGCCTTGGCTTCCCCCTCGGCCCTCAGGATGGCCGACTGGCGGTCGCCCTCGGCGACCAGGATGGCGTTCTGCTTGTCCCCCTCCGCCTGCAGGATCTTCTTCTGCTTGTAGGCCTCGGCTTCCAGGATGGTGGCCCGTTTCTCCCGCTCGGCCTTCATCTGCTTGCTCATCGCCTCGGTGATGTCCTTGGGCGGCAGGATCTCCTTGACCTCCACCCTGGTGACCTTGACGCCCCATTTGTCGGTAGCTTCGTCCAGGGTGGTCCTCAGGGACGAGTTGATGCGTTCGCGCGAGCCCAGCGTTTCGTCCAGCGACATGTCGCCGACGAGGTTCCTCAAATTGGTCTGGGCCAGCTTGCTGACGGCCACGAAAAAGTTGGCCACCTCGTAGGTCACCGCCTTGGCGTCCGTCACGTAGTAGTACACGACGGCGTCCACCGTGATCCCGACGTTGTCCTTGGTGATCACGGCCTGGGGCGCGACGTCCAGGACTGTTTCGCGCATGTCGACCCTGGCGCGCAGACCGTCGATGAAGGGAATCAGCACCCGGAGACCCGGGTCGAGCGTTTCCTTGTACCGGCCCAGCCTTTCGACGATGCCCTTTTCGGCCTGGCGGATGATCACGATCGATTTGGCCAGTACGAGCAGGATCACCAGCGCCGGAAGGACCAGAAGTATGAAGGATCCCAATTCCATTAGTTGCCTCCTTGGCATTTTTGCACGCGAAGCGTGACTCCGCTGATTCCGGTGACTTCGATCGCCGCCCCCGGTTCGATCGCGGTTTCGGCCCGGGCCCTCCACTCCTCGTTGCCTACTTTCACCAGGCCGGTGCCGCCCGCAGGGATAGCCTGCAGCACGACCCCCTTCAGCCCGATAATACGATCGATGTTGCTGATCTCTTTTTTAACGGCGGACCACCGGTGGACGTATTTCCTGCCCAGGGCGATATAGGCCACGCAGATGGCCATGGTCGCCAGGAGGGCGAGAACCCACGAGTGAAACGGCCAGGAAATCAAGCCGCCCAGGATGAAGGCGGAGCCGATGAACACCAGGTCGAGCCCGGTGAACAGGCCCATCAGCAGTTCCAGCAGGACCAGGGCCAACCCGATGCCGATGAAGATCAACAAGTACGAGTCTTGCATAATGGTCACCTGCCTTTTGAGAGCCTGTCCGGTCTTCCCCAGGGACGCGATACGGCGGGCGGTGCCACCCGGCCTGGATCCGGAGACGCGTGATTTAGGGTGAACCCAAAGACAAAATCCTATCGGGGACACGCTGTCGGGAATGCCCCTGGGTGCAAGCCCCGATGGTCCTGAATCCCTGTAATATTACAACATACCGGTTGAGGAAGACAGGATCTCTTTGGATCGCCTGGATATCGATGCCTGAACAGTTCAGGACGGATCCCGGCCCGGCCGCGCGTCGTCCGGTTCCAGATGGGTGGAAACCGATGTTTTGGGCAGCCGGCGTTCAATCGCGGCCTCGATCCGTTCGCAGCAGTCGTGCCCTCGGGTCACGCACAGGTCGCCCGGCACCGTGACATGCAGCTCAACGAAACGCCGGGATCCCGATTTCCGGGTCCGGAGGCCGTGGTAGGCCGCGCCGGGATCGAGCGAGGCCCGGATCGCTTCCTCGACCTGCCGGATCTCGGTTTCCGGAAGACTGCTGTCCATGAGCCCGGCCATCGAACGCCGGATCAGGTCGGTGCCGGTACGGATGATGTTGAGGCCGACCAGGACCGCTACGATCGGGTCCAGGATCAGCCAGCGGGGAGGGGCGAAGGCCATGACGGCCAGGGCGGCCACGACGCCCGCCGAGGTCCAGACATCGGTCATGAGGTGCCGGGCATCCGCCTCCAGCGCGATGCTGTCGTAGTGCTTCGCCTTCCGCAGCATGAAACGCGAAACGCCGAAGTTGATCCCGGAAGCCGCCAGGGCGATGCCTATGCCCGCTCCAAGATCGGTGAGGGGCCTCGGGTCGAGAAAGCGCTGCACGGCCGCGTAGATGATGGCGATGGCCGCGACCAGGATCAGGGCGCCTTCCACCCCGCTGGAGAAATATTCCGCCTTTTCGTGGCCGTAGGCGTGCGACCGGTCGGCGGGACGGTCCGCGACGGCCAGGGCGAGGAAGGCGATGAGGGCCGCGGCGAGGTTGACGGTCGATTCCAGCGCATCGGAGAGGAGGCTGACGGAACCGGTGAAAGCGTAGGCGGTGATTTTGAGCGCCATGGTCACCAGCGACGCGGCGATGGAAAACAACAGGACCCGGCTGGCCGGGGCGGCCGCGCCCGATGCCTCCCGGCGGGGTATCCCTGCGGATTCCGTTGTCATAGCGCGCCTCGACAGGTCCGATCCCTGTTATACCGTCATCGCGGCGCGCAGCGCGGAGCCGACGGCATCCACGATCAGCTGCGGCTCGCCGCAATCCCCGATGAGATAGACCTCGGGGACGAAGTCCTGCAGTTCCTTCAGCATGGCCGGGTTGGGTTCGAGCGGAAGCGCGGGGATGATGGTGTCGGCCTCGAGCGTCACCGTCCGGCCTTCCCGGTCGACGAAGACCAGTCCCTTGTCGCTGATCTCGACATACTCCCTGGCCCCGGAGACGAGGGGCACCCGTTTCTCCTCGAACCAGCGGAAGAGCTGTTCCTTCATCGCCATGACGAGGCCTTCCCCCATCTCCTCCGCCCGGTCCACGACCGTGACGGTCCGGCCCCGTTTGAGAAGGAATTCGGCGAGCTCGCACCCCTGCACCCCGCCGCCTATGACGACGACCCTCCTGCCGATAGGCATGTAGATCCTGGAGAGTCGGTGCAGCGTCGCCGGCGCCAGGAACCGGGAGAAGAACTTCAGCCGGCGATGCAGCTCCGCGCCGCTGACCACGCTCGGCCGCTCGATGCCCCGGATATCCGGGACCGCGGCCAGCCCCCCGGTGGCCAGAAAGACCACGTCGGGACGAAGATTTCGGATCGCGGCGACATCCGCCTCCGTGCCGGGGTGCAGGGTCACTCCCAGTTTGGCCAGCTGATGCGTGAAATACCGGATGATGGCGGGCAGGTCTTCCGGGTGCGGTCCCTTGACCATGGCCGCCAGCGGGAGGAGGCCTCCCGGCTTGCGCGTCTTCTCCAGCAGGACCACCTGGTGCCCGCGCAGGGCCGAAACCCGGGCCGCTTCCATCCCGGCCGGGCCGGCGCCGACCACCACTACCCTTTTCCTTCTCTCGGCCCGCCCGACGGACGTGTGCGTGGTCCCGGCCAGCCCGTTGATCCGGCAGCGCCCCTGCCCCCCGAGACAGAAGGTGCAGCCGGTGCAGGGCGCGATCTCTTCCGGCCTGCCGTCGGCCAGCTTGTTGGGGAGCTCGGGGTCGGCGTGCAGCCGCCGGTTCATGGCGATGAAGTCCGCCTGCCCCTGTCGCAGGGTTTCCTCGCCCAGGTCGGGGCTCATCCGCCCGACGACCGTGACCGGAATGCTTACGGCGCTCTTGATCCCCGACGCCAGCCGGATGTTGGCCCCGGCCCCTTTGCGGCCGGCGTCGTATTCCTGCGGGAAATCGCGCAGGGGAACCGGGGGCTCCGGATAAAAAAGGAGATCGGGCAGGAATCCCGGAACGTGACGCCCGATCCAGTGGCTGCGCACCTGGATCGCGTCCGCGCCGGCGGCTTCGGCCAGGCGGGCGGCGGCGCGGCTGTCCTCGTGGGAAAAACATTCGGCCGCCCCGGCGCCGACGGCCAGACCGATCTCGATGCCGTTCAGGATGATGGACACGGGAAAATCGCGCCCGGCGCGGTCCTTCATCGCCCGGATCGTATCCGTCAGCAGCCGGGCCCTGTTCCGGATGCTGCCGCCGTAGTCGTCCTCTCGCTTGTTCCAGAAGGGGGAGAGGAAGTTGTGGAACAGGTGGCTGCTGGCGGCGTTGATGTCCACTCCGTCGAACCCCGCCTTGCGCGCGCGCAGGGCGGCGGCGGCGAACTTTTCCACGATCCCTTCGATTTCGGGGACCGTGAGGGCGCGCGGCCGCTCGTTGTGGTGGTCGCAGGGGTGGGCCAGCCACGTCGGGGAAGCGGCGACGGGGGGGCCGGGGTAGAGGGGGTTCTGTTCGTTCCCCCAGTGCACCTGCCAGGGGCCGTCGTGGTTTACGGCGAGAAAGGTCGGGCAATCGTGCCTGTGGATGACGTCGGCCAGTTCGGCGAGCCCGGGGATGAACCGGTCCTCGTCGATCCGGTAGCGGTTGCGGTAGCGCGCCCCCCAGGGGTAATCCACGGTGACCGCTTCCACGATCACGAGCCCCACCCCCCCGCGGGCGAAGCGCTCGTAATGGGCCTGGACCTCCTCCCGCATGTGAACGTCGTCTTCATGCCACATGAGCATGCCGGCGCCCGACTTGATGATCCGGTTCCGGGTCCTGATCCGGCCGATCGTTCCCGGTTCCAGGATCCGTGCGTACGATTTCCGCCGCGCCATGTCTTTCCCCTTTCAGCCTCCGCAGGCAGCATTATAGGGGAGATCCGGGACCGGAGACCACGCAATTCGAGGGTGCTCCGGGGCGGGACCGGGCCGGCGGACGGGTCCGGAAACCCGTCCGCACGTTACCGGGAGATCGGGACTAAAGGGTGCGGGGCCTTAATAGATAACCCCGTTTTCGCGGGCGTAGGTGTCCCAGTGGGCCATCATCTCGCCGTATTTTTCCGGCCGGGTCCCGCTGAGATCGTTCTGCTCGAAGGGGTCTTCGGCCAGGTTGAAGAGGCGCCATCTCCTCTCCTTTTCGGGGAGGGCCTGGTCCCAGACCAGCTTCCAGTCCCCCTGGCGGACGCCGCGGTGGCCGTGCAATTCCCATCCCAGGATTTCGTCCGCGTCACGGATCGCTTCGGCCTTTCCGGTGATCAGCGGGATGAGGGACCGGCCCCTGACCGGCAGCACTTCCTTTCCCTTGTAGGTCGTTCCCGGGTGCCGGGCGCCGGCGAGTTCGAGCAGGGTGGGGTAGACGTCGATGACGTGCCCGATGCCGTCGCTGCTTGAGCCCGGGGCCACCATTTTGGGGTAATGGACGAAGGCGGGCACGTGGATGCCCCCCTCGAACGCCGTCGCCTTGTGCCTGAAATGCGGGGCGGCCGAGGCGCTGGCCCAGTTCCTGCCGTACATGACGTAGGTGTTGCCGCGCCCCAGGTTTTCCAGGCTGTGGTCGTATTCCTTCCCCACGTGATCGGCGATGAAGGGGGCCAGGTCGAGCCGGCTCGATTCCGCCCCGTTGTCGGACATGAACATGATGAAGGTGTTGTCCAGTTCGCCGATCTCCTCGAGGTAATCGATCACCTTTCCGACGTAGGTGTCCAGGTCGCTGACCATGGCCGCGTAGATTTCCATCTTGCGCGCCTCGACCTTCCTCTCATCCGCGCTGAGGGCGTCCCACGCCGGCTCGAACCGTTCATCGCCGATCGGTTCGGCGTCGGGCGCCACCAGACCGAGTTCTTTCATGCGCTCGAATCTCTCATGGTACAGGGCCTGGTATCCCTTGTCGTATCTCCCCCTGAACCGGGCGATCGACTCGTCCGGCGCCTGCAGCGGCCAGTGCGGGGCGGTGTAGGCGAGGTAGGCGAAAAAGGGCTTGTCCTCGGCGCGGTCGGCTTCGATATACCCGAGCATCTTTTCGGTGTAGACGCGGGTGCTGTAGAAATCGTCCCCCACCTGGACCAGTTCCTCCCCGTCGCGGTAGTTGGCGGGCTGAGGCCCCCGCCAGTCCCAGCCTCCCAGGTGGGCGGCGCCGTCGAGGGAGACGAAGGAGCGCCGGAACCCCCTGGCCACCGGGCCGTTGTCCACTTCCATGCCCAGGTGCCATTTGCCCGCTATATAGGTGTTGTACCCGGCGTCGCGGAGGACCTCCGCCAGGGAGACGACGTCGGAGTTCAGGTAGCCGACATATCCGGGCTTGTCCTTGTGTTCGGGCCGCGACGGCCCCCCCATCACTCCCACGCCGGCCAGGTGGTTGTCGGTCCCCGACATCAGCATGGCCCGGGTGGGGGAGCAGGTCAGGCCGGAGTAGAAGTTGGTGAGCCGCATCCCCCCCCGCGCGAGGGTGTCCAGCCGGGGCGTGGGGATCTCCCCGCCGAACGCCCCCAGGTCGCCGAAGCCCAGGTCATCGGCCAGGATGAAGAGGATGTTCGGCCTGGCCCCGTCCGTGCCCTGCCTTGAGGCGTCCCCGCCTTTTTTGCAGGACGAAACCAGGCCCGCCGCCAGCAAGGAGACGGATAATACGATGGCAATGCGAAGTGCGCGCGGCATCATGCCCTCCCGGATGAAGAAAATATGCTCAGCAATGCCACGATCTTCGGGTAAAATGCCGCCATAGTCAAGCATAGTCCAGAGGGGGGCCGTCCCGGGCTGATGTTCATCATTTAGGGAGGGGAAGAATGACCGAGCGGAAACCGACCAGGGAGATGAATCGTCGCGGATTTCTTAAAGGGGCCGCCGTAGCCGCCCCGGCCGTCGCCGCCGCCGGCGCGTGGGACGCCTGGGGCCAGCCCCGGGGGCGGCAGACGCCCCGGTGGGACCGGGAGGCGGATGTCGTGATCCTGGGGACGGGATTCGCGGGGCTGGCGGCCGCCATTACGGCTCATGACGCCGGCGCCAAGGTCCTCGTCCTGGAGAAGATGACGCGGGAGCATGAGGGAGGCAACAGCCGCGTGTCGGGGAACATGTGGTGGACGCCGACGAACCTGCCCGAGGCGCTCCAGCACATGGAGGCGCTCAGCAACGGGCTCACCGACAAGGAAAGCATCCGTGCCCTGGCCGAAGCCATGATGGGGCTGAACGAATGGCTCGCGAAGATGGGGGTGAAGGCCGCGCCCCTGGGCATATTCCAGCCGGAACACCCGGAACTGCCGGGCGCGGCGTGCGTGCGCACCTGGAGCAACAGCGGGGCCGGGGACGGCAAACTCTGGATCCCGATCCGGGGGGAGGTTGAGAAGCGGGGGATCGAGGTGCTGTACGAAACGCCGGCGGTGGACCTCGTCCTGTCCCCCTCCACCCGCGAGGTCCTGGGAGTCCGGGCGACGGCGGCGGGAAAACCGATCGCCATCGGGGCGCGCAAAGGCGTCATCCTCGCGTGCGGCGGGTTCGAATTCGACTTCGAGATGCAGAAGCAGTTCCTGCCGGGATGGCCCACCTACGGGCGGGGGACCCCGGGAAACACCGGGGACGGGATCCGGATGGCGCAGAAGGCGGGCGCGGCGCTCTGGCACATGAACAACTCTCTCGCCGGCATCGGGTGCATGATGGTGCCGGAGTTCGAGCCCGTCCTGATCCCGGCGTCCATCCCGGGGAACGGGTACATCCTCGTCGACAAGACCGGCCGACGCTTCATGAGCGAACTGCGCGACAACCGCCACGGGTTCGGGCACAAGGAGCACCTCCTCTTCTTCGACGGGGTGATCGGGGACTTCACGCGGATTCCGTGCTACGCGATCTTCGACGAGACGACGCGGCTGCGGGGCCCGGTCGTCGGCGGCGCGGGGTGGAAGTTCGGCTGGTTCGGCTGGTTCGGCAACTACCAGGCGAGCCGCGACAACTCCAAGGAGATCGAAAAGGGGTGGATCGTCAAGGGGGAGAGCCTCGCGGACCTGGCGGAGCGGCTCGAAATCAAGCCGGCCGAACTGGAGGCGACCGTGGCCAGGTACAACGGGTACTGCGCCGACAAGCTCGATCCGGAATTCGCCCGCCCGGCCCGGAGCCTCGTGTCGATCGAAAAGCCTCCCTTCTACTGCGTCAAGATGTACCCGGCGACCTACAATACCCAGGGGGGACCCAGGAGAAACCCGAACTGCGAGGTGGTCGATCCCGACGGCCGGCCGATTCCGCGCCTGTACAGCGCGGGCGAACTCGGCTCCTTCTGGGGATGGATGTACAACGGCGGCGGGAACAACTCCGAGGCCCTCTGCACCGGCCGGATCGCCGGCGGGAACGCCGCCGCCGCAGAGCGGGTCAAGGAATCGTAAGATAACCGGGACGTCCCGGTGCCGCCGGGCGCCCCGGCTGTAGAGGATCGACACGTATACCGTCTTGGGACATCAGAGGGTTTCATAAAGGGAGAGAGCGATGGCGAACGGGCACTGTGGCTGCATTCACGTGGGAAGACGCGATTTTATCAGGACGACGGCCCTGGCGGGCATGGCCACCGCCCTTCCGGAGGTGATGGCCCGACCTTCCACAGGCATGCGCAGGCGCGCCTACGCGGGGAAGGGGCGCAAACTGCTCCTTCTGAGCGACGCCCCCCAGTCCTACGAGCGGCTGATCCAGTCGGTGAAGGCCATAAGGGAATTCGAGTTTTCCGTGGTCACGGCCAGGGCCGATTACCAGAAGCCGCAGGAAATCACCCGGGCCATCCGGGCGGAGGACCCGGACATCCTCTTCTTCGGGTTGCCGCGTACGATGCTGAATGCCGGGAACCTTCCCGTGGAACTCGACCCGATCGACGTCCCGATGATCCTGCTCCCCCCGGTCCCGGAGCTGATCATGATGGAGGCGAACGCCGCCGCGGGGTTCCGGGTCAAGGGCGCGAACGCCCTCCTGGCCAACTCGGAGGCGCACGCCATCGAGTTGATGAAAATCCTGGCCGCCCCCAGGCTGCTCGAGGGGAAGCGGGCCGTCATCTACGGCCGGCCGTTCGATTCCTCGAGCGTGCCGTCGCGCGACCTGACGGCGGAGATGGTTTACAACCGGACGGGAGTCCGCCTGGAACACCGGCCGGTGGAGCAACTGGCGGACCTGCTGGGGGGCGTGAGCGCGGGGGACGCCAGGGGGGAGATGGAGCGGTGGAAGAGGGAAGCGGCCGCCGTCGTCGAGCCCACGGACGACGTGCTCCTGGAAGCCTCCAGGATGTACGTACTCCTTCGCTCGATCGTGGAGAGGGAGGGCCTGGCGGGGCTCTCGATCGACTGCCTGAGCTTCTCCTTCGACGCCAAGCGGAAGGTGCCGGTCCCCTGCCTGGCCTTCACCCGGTTGCGTGACGAAGGGTACGCCTTCCCGTGCGAGGCGGACGTGTGCGGCATGCTGACCACCATCGTTCTCCAGGAGATCAGCCGCAAGCCCTCCTATTTCTGCAACGTCTCCTCCGTGGACCTCGAAAAATCGAGGACCGTGCTGCGCCACTGCGTCGCCCCGCTGCGGTTGCTGGGGCGGGAGGCCCCGGCCCTCCCCTACAAGCTCCGGGACTACCATGGGATGGGGGGCGTCACGCCCCAGGTCTCCTTCCCCGCGGGCCTCGAGGTGACGTTGGGCGGGTTCAGCAAGGATCTCGGGACGTTCGTGGCCTGGCCGGGAAGAACGCGGGAGGGGATCGACGACACCGCCCAGCCTTCCTTCGAAAACCCGCCCGCCGGGATGGAAGAAATGCGGCGGTACTGCTCCAACCGGGTCGAACTCGAGGTCCGCGACGCCGATGTGTTCCTCCAGAAGATCATGGGGATCCATCACGTGATGGTGGCCGGGGTCTACACGAAGGCGCTGCGTGAGGAAATGATGCGGATGAACGTGGATTTCATCGGCCCCATAGACTCGTCGTCCCCCGCGTAATGGAACGGGGACGGCCGGAATTCCGGACGTCCCCGTTTTTCACTGAATCCGGAAGGTCACCAGGATCCGGGCTACGACCCGCATCGGCTCGCCGTTCAGGATGGTCGGGGAATATTTCCACTGCCGCACCGCTGCTATCGCCGCATCGACCAGGAGAGGGTGCCCGCTGACGACCGCGAGGTCCGAGACATTCCCCTCCTCATCGATGACGGCTTCCAGCTCGACCGTTCCCGAGGTACGGGTCGCCCGTGCCAGATCCGGATACATGGGACTCACCTTGTAGAGGATCCTGGATGCCTGCAGGCTGCCGACCACGGGAATCGGGGCGGGTTTTTCCGGGCGTGGGGGAAGCGGCATCTCCTTCGGTTTGAGGCTTGACACATAATCCGCGATCGCGGACCCGTCCCCGGCCTCCTGGACGACGATGCCCGGTCCCGTTATGCCGCGCTCCCATCCGAACGGAGCCGGTCCCCCCTCGCGCGGGGGCTCCACGGACCGGCGCAGAATCTCTCCGGGAATGGCCGCGGGCGCATAATCGATGGTGCGGTCGGTCGCCGCTTCCCCGCGCGGTGCGCTCCCGGTTGCCGGCGGCGCGGGAAGCGGCGGCAGGACCGGCGGCCCGGGAGCGTCCAGGATGAAAAACACCGACTCCCCGGGCTGCAGCGCGCCGGAGAACAGCAGCGGCAAGACCACGATCACCCCGAGGATGGTGCCGTGGACACAAAGCGAAAGGAGGAAAGAGGCGAGGCTTTGAAGCGGGTTCCTTCGGTCTTCGCGATTCATGGATTCGAACATAGACACCTCCCCCGATTTCTGCGTCGGTTCCGAGTTCGATGTTTCAACCACAAATCCGGAAGGTGGCGGGGACCTGGACTTTCAGGTCTCGTTGCTTCTATCTACATGGACACCGTTCATGCGCAGGAGTTCCCCGGGTGAGGCTGCATGGGTGCGGGAGGCCGCCGATTTTCAGGCGGCGCCTTCGATGATCGGGATCGATCCGGGCTAATTTCGGGGCACGGCCTGGCCGCCCCCCCCTCCGCCCGAATAGCCGGACGGGGAGGCCGACGGAGAAGGAGCCGCATTCCCGCTGGAACCGGACCCCCCGCTGGATGACTGCGCGGACACCGCGGCCCCCCCGCCCGAAGAGGGCACGCGCACGGTTCTCGTGGAGGGCGCCGCGGCTCCGTTGCGGGGGACCGCCTTCGGGGCGCCGTCACGGGGGGTGATCCTTACGTACCCGCGTTCGGCGGAAAGCCGGCCGCCCGAGGCCGGGGGGGGCGTGTCTCCGCCTCCGCTTCCTCCGCCGACGGGTACCGGGTAGACGTAGAGCGGATAGCCCCACCAGAAGGGGGAGTGGCTCCAGTAGGATCCCCAGGGATAACCGTAGAGGCGGTAAGGGACATAATACGCGTAAGGGTCGTAATAGGGGTCTCCCGGATAGACATAGGCCGTGGAATAGCTTCGAGCGGCCGGAGGGGGGGACGCCAGGGCGACCCGGCCGTTCCGGCTGATCTGGAATTTTTCCGGCAGCGCGAGGGCGACCAGGAGGTCTACGACCGGATCCGGTACCCCGGCGGCCTTCATCCGCCTGAGCGATCCGGCGTCCATCCGGACCTCGACATCCCTCTCGAGCAGTGCGGCCTGCAGAACGGGGGCCTCTATCGTTTTGGATAGATGCAGGACATCTTCGAGGCCCCAGGGGGCGCTCAACGCCGAACGCAGGGCCCATCCGGCCTGGTCCGGAAAAACTCCCGCTTCCGATGCCAGATCCTTTTCGAAGACGAAGCGCCGCACGGCTACGCGCGTCTGTTCCGGGGCCTTTATGGCCAGGATGTCCGTCATCCGGCCGGGGGCCGTCATCATCTTGATGTTTGAAAGAGCATAACCGGGGGAATCCCCGCACCGGATCTCGGAATTTCCGATGAGAAGGCCGGTCTGCCGTTCCCATCGGTAGGTCCGGGTTGCGGTGCAGGTGTCGGTCTCATCGGTATGGGAACTCCCATCGGGAATGATGGTCTCGCTGACCGGTTTTTCGGCTCCCGCGCGCGTGATCTCCAGCCCCCTGCCGGCGGCAGCGGGCCGAATCTCCAAAACGCCCGGTTCCGCCGCTGCCGAGCCGTCCGATGCCGCCGGTTCATCGACCGCCCTCCAGGCGCCCAGCCATGGAATGATCGATGGATCCGGATCTGCGGGTGTGCCTGCCTGGGCGGCCGATATTCCGGGGACCAGAAGCAGCCAGAGCACGAGCAGGCAAATACCGCGGATTTTCTCGAAATCATTGATGGTTTTCATGTGCGCCTGCCTCTCCAATACCCATATTCATATACGACCTTCTTCTCAGAACCGGAAATACACCCCCCCGAGCAACCGGAACCCTCCCAGGTCGATTGGCTGGAACCCGGTGAAATCGCTCGACAGATCGGCCCCGGCCCAGCTGTAGCGGGCCTCGCCGTTCACGAAAACCCGGGGGGTGAGACTCACGTCCATCCCGGCGGCCACGTGTTCGGTGTCGGTGAGGCCCGAGGACTTCAGGTCCGCGTCGAAGATATCCAGGGTGTTTCTGTCCACAAACCGTCCATATTGCGAGAAATCATAATGGAGGATGCCGGCCCCGGCGCCCAGGTAGGGGTTGAGCCGGGTAGGGATCCATGCAAAGCTGCCGACCGTCTCCCCCAGTTTCCTGGGGTAATAGCGCAAGGTCACCGTCAGTGGCACCTGGCTCAAGCGGGTGGTCTGGGTTATCGGATCCCCATTGGACTCGATGAAATCGCGGGATTCGGAACGGCTGGTGGAGCGGGAATATCCCAGGCTAACCACCGCGGCGAAATGGGAGGCGAAGGGAATTCCGAAATCCCCGCCGACGGTGGCGGCGCGGAAATCGCTTTTGTCCAGCGTCAATTCCCGCGTGATCATGTCATAGAGGTCGCTGTCGGCCCGCGGGGCGAACAACCCGAGGTGGCCGCCGAGAAAGACCCGGGGTCGCCCCAGGGCGAAGCCGGAGGGGGAAGAAGCCGACGCGTCGTCCTGCGCATGAAGCGGGGCCGGCAACGCCAGGGCCGCGGCGGTGATTATCCATCCTGCCAGGACGGCGGCAAGCTTCATCGGTCGACTCGGTATCATGGCGGAATCCTCCCATAACCATTAGACGACAGGACCCGAAAAAGGTATCAGAGTCCGGGACGCGCCCATTTCACGGGCCGCCCCCACTCGCAAATGGGTATCCTGTGCGACCCTCTTCGGGTACAATCCGGTTCCGCCCGGGTCGGCGGCGGAACCGGCGGTCCGGTATGCGAAGGAAAGGGAGGTGGGGAGAATATGTTTGGACTCGGAGCGACCGAATGGATCATCCTGGTTTTTATAGCCCTGGTCATCGTCCTGCCCTATTGGAGGATATTCGCGAAAGCGGGCTTTCCCGGGTGGTTGAGCCTTACGATGATCATCCCCGGCGTCAACCTGCTGGCGCTCTTTTACCTGGCCTTCGCGGAGTGGCCCGCTCTCAGGAAGCCTTGAGGAAATCCGGAATTTCTTCCCCGGATCCTCTTTTCAGGGCGACACTCTCAGGGTAGCCCCCGTGCTGTAGGCCGCGAATTCGGGAGCGTACATCGGCTGCACCGTGGCCGGGGCGACCTTGAAGGTCCCGGCCGTGGCCGCCCGGATCCGGTAGCTGAAGGCGTACTCCCCCTGAGGCACTCGCTCGAAGAAGAAGTTCGTGCCGGAATCGCGGATCTCCTCGTACCAGGCGATCCCCAGGTCCCATTTGTGCCGCGACAGGTTGCCCGACGGCTCGAACCCGGCGCCGCGCGGGTCGCGCAGGTGAACGTACTCCATCGGGTGTCGGCTCGTCAGGGACAAATGGACCTCCACCTCGTCGCCGGGCGAGAGCGCGGCCCCGTCCCCGAGCGGCCGCAGTTCGAACGATGTTCCCGTGTTCACCCTCTTGAAATAGGTGCGCGTCAGGCGCAGGGCGTCCCCCCGCTCCTCTTCCGGCAGCCGCTCGGTGGAGAAGTGCCACGTCGCCGAGGCCAGAAGGTACCCCTTGCCCGACTTCTCGACCGTCACGCGGGAGGTCGCGGCGGGGTCGATCTCCTCCCCGGGGACGACGACCTGGTTCTTCTTCCCGGTGTATCGGTCCGGTTCGAACAGGAAGGTGGTCTTCCGGCCCCCCACCGTCACGGTCGCACCCTCGCGGATGCCGAGCTGCCCGGTGTTTTTGAGATAGTGCGCCAGCGAGTAGATCACCTCCGCCGTGGCGCGGGTGGACTTCCAGTGGTTGAGCTTCTTGTTGAGGAAAAGCCAGAGCGCCATGCCGTCGAGCTTCGGGTCGGCGGGGGTCAGCTCCATGGCGGTCCGGAGGGCGAAGGCGTGGGTCTCGATCGTGTCGTTGTACCAGAGCCAGGCGCGCTCTTCGGGCGCCCAGAAGGTGCCCTGGTCTTCGGTTGTCCGGGCGGAATCGATCACGCTCTCCCACACCAGGCGGGCGTCCTCGGGCCGCCCCATGCGCTTGAGCGTGAGGGCGAGATGCCCCTTCAGGTAAGGGCTGTGCCTCGTCCAGTGCCTGAATCCGAACTCCAGCATCGTCTTGCGGTCGGCGGGAGTGAAGGTGTTCTCATACCAGGAAGGGTCGGGATAGTTCGACAGGACGTAGTTGACGAAAGTGACCAATTCCCAGCCGGCGTCGTCCCTGGTCATCTCGCGGACGACGTCGTCGAGATAGTGCCGGTGCAGGTAATTCCAGGCCGCGAGCACCATGTCGCGGGGCACCTCGACGCCGAATTCCCGCGCCTTGGACAGGCCGTAGAGGGTGTAGAGCGTCATGTAGGGGGACGGGGCGCCGCCGGAGAACCAGGGGAAACCGCCGCTCGAGGTCTGCGCCTGGCCGAGTTTCGCCAGCGCCGATCGGCGCTCTTCTCTCGCGATGCGCGAGTCGAGTACGTTGATGAGGTCGGAGGGGCCGGCTTCCCCCCCCTTTGCCTCCTGGAGCCACGGCGTCTCCTCGAGCGCCATCTTCCGGTTGGGATCTTCCGCGTCCCACTGCTCCAGCTGCGTCTGCCGCGAGGAAAACTCCCGCGCCATCTTTTCCACGGCGGGGTACCGGCCGTAGAGCGAGGTGAGGATGCCGGTCGAGACGAAGCGGTTGAGCGTCTGCTCGGTGCATTCGTAGGGGTAGTTCACGAGGTAGGGAAGGGCCGAAAGGACCGAATAGAAGAGCTGCGAGTCGAGCGTCACCACCATCCGCTCGTCGATCCGCGTCGGGTCGTCGTCGCGTGCCAGGTCCTCGAAGCGGAGGATGCGCTCCCCCGGCTCCCGCAGCGCGGCGAAGCGCGACTGCGCGAGGTGCACCCGTCCCGGCAGGACCGAGAGCGGCCGCAGTTCGCCATCGGAGAAGTCGCCCGAAGTCGCGGTGACTTTGAAGGCGATCGGTCCGACCTTCGCAGGGGTCCGGATCGGGAAGGTGAGGTTCGTCCCTCCCCCCGCGGGGGCGGTGAAGGGCTTTTCCCCCGCCCCGGCCTCACCCAGCCCGAACCGTTCGAGGAGGCTCCGGTCCGTATCGGGGTCGATGATGTCGAACGCGAGCGTCCCGGTCAGTTCCCGGTCGGACGCGTTGTTGACGACGACCTTGATTTCGGCCAGGTCCCCCTCGCGCAGAAAGCGCGGCAGGTAGGGGCGCACCATCAGTTCCTTGACGCTCCTGGCTTCGCGCGTGACCGAGCCCGACTGCAGGTCGCGGGTGATGGCGTGCACCCAGACGTTCCAGGAGGTGACGGAATCGGGGACCTTGAATTCGAAGGTGACCGAGCCGTCCGGGCCGTTGAGCAGGTGCGGCTCCCAGAAGGCGGTCTCGCTGAAATTGCTGCGCAGTTCGACGGCGGCTGGCGTTCCGTTTTCCTGCCGGTCTCCCCGGGCCATCTCGGCATCCACCGGTTCCAGCACCATCTTGAATTCGCCGATCGCTTCGGGATTGAGGGCCATCGGAGTGACTATGCCGGAATTGTAGCGAATCTCATTAGCGGTGATCCGGTCGCGCTGAACGTTAATTTGCTCTGCAGCAATGCCGGCAAAACTGCCAGACATCATCCTCCTGCCCGGTCCGCCGATGCCGTATCCGTCGTAGAGCTCGAGAACGTCTCCCGCAAAAGTCGGCGGCAAAGGCCCCCGGCTGAAGCCCCTGCTGTCGATCCATTGCTGATTCGCCTGACCGAGATTGGCGCGCGGGTGGAGGGCACGCGCCCGGTAAGGGTAGAGTGACAGGGGATCGGGTGTCGAATGGGGCCCGAACGCGTCGAGGCTGCGGTCGTACATGTACGCCAGCAGTTCGGCCGCCGGCACGGCGACCTCCGCTCCCGCGGGACCGGAGACCCTGACGCTCCATTTCTCCTGCCGCCCGGGACGGAGCCGGTCGCGGAAGGTTGAGAATTCCACTTTCAGTTCCTTGTTGTCCCAGGGAACGAGCAGGGATTGCTCGAAACGGAGGAACTGGTGGTCGCGGACAATCGTCATGACGACGGCGAGGCCCCCGCGGTCCGCTTCCGTGATCGGGATTTCCACCAGCGAGGAATCGATGCCGGAGCGGACCTCCTGCCTCCGGATGCGTTTCCGATCCCGGTAGATTTCGAAAACGGCCGTCTGATCGTCGAGCCCGGAGTGGACCAGCACGCGCGCCGTTTCCCCGACTCGTATGGAAGGCGTCTCGACCTGGAACAAAGCGGGGAGGGGGAGCTTCATGGAGGGGGCGGCGACGATGAAGTTCTCCCGAAGCTCGCATTTCGCGCCGAAATCGTCGGCCGTCGCATAGACAAGGCGGTAGGCCCCGGGCGCCAGTCTGCCGGCGGAGATTTTTCCTTCCCCGTTTTCGGAATGAATGACGGTTCCGGATGCCCGCACGGCGCCCTCGGCCCACCCGAGCAGGACGGCTTCCGTGTCGTAGCCGGGGTTCCAGCGCTCGCGCTCCAGGTCTCCCGGTGTCTGATAGCCGCGGTTCGCCTGGACCTCCCCGGGGACGAAGAGCGGCTGTTCCGCGGGGAGCAGCGCGCGTTCCGGACCGGTCAGGGAAACGATGCGCCAGCTCCCTTGGCCCGCTTTGGGCGTCCCGTCGAGACTGGCGCGCCGGAGGGTGATCCCCACCGGGTCGGTCTCCAGGAAAAAGGCCTTGTCCATGATGGCGGAAGCCTCGACCGAGACGAAACCGAGCCGGAAGGAGCGCGCGGTGGAGCGCGTTTCCCCCCCTTCGTCGGTCACGTCCGCCTCGACCGAGTAGCGATAGGAGACGTCCCTGTTTTTCCCGAGCCGTTCGTCGATTCCGGGGGTGAAGCCGATGGAAAAGGTGCCGTCCTGATCGAGCGCAGTGCTGCCGCTCGCCACCACCTGGGAGCGGGGCGAGGCGAACGCCCCCCACCCGCCGTAGCGCCACCACCAGGGGAACACCGGCTCGCGGCGGACCAGCCATCGGACCTGGCCGCCGGTGACCGGGAGGCCGAAGTAATATTTCGCCTCCCCTTTCAGGAGGGCGGTCTGATTGAGGCGCAGCGGCTCCTCCGGGTCGAGCATTTTCGCCTCGAAGGTGGGCCGCTTGTATTCCTCCACCCGCACCGGGGTCTCCCCGCCGGCGGAACTCGTGATCCGCCACTCTCCCAACGCCCTCCCGGGCGGAATGGTAAACTCGCCGGAAGCCGTCCCGAAACCGTTGATCGTCACCGTTCTCGAGTTGACCTCTTCTCCGTTGATATCCCTGAGCGTGACCGTAACGGTGCTTCCGGGCGAGGTCTCGAACCGTGTTCCGTCGCCGCGGTAGAGCACCGCTTTCCAGAACATCTTCTGAAGCGGCCGATAGATGCTGCGGTCCGTGAAGAGCAGGGTCGAAGAGGTGTCGGGCCGGCGGCCCTGCCGGTAGGTATACAGCTGCTGCGGGTCGAAGGCGACCTGGTCCCCCTTCCGGGCCACCAGGAAATACTGGACGTTTTGCTGCGCCGTGCGGAACTCGACGAGGCCGCGCGCGTCGGTGAGCCTGGTCTCCGCCCGCCGGTGGCGCTGGTTATAGCCGAACTGGTAAAGCATCACCTCGGCATTCGCCACCCCCTTGCCGGAGGCGCCGGAAAGGACCGTGACTTCGGCTCCGGTCCCTTCATGGCGCGTGACCATCACCAGGTCCCCGATGGTCAGGTACAGGCCGGCGATCCTGTTGTCGTTCTTCCCGAAGTCCGGCCGGGCGGAGGCGACGATCAGGTAGGTCCCGGCGCGCTCGAGCGGCGGGGTCACGAAGGTCTTGTGCATACGGTAATCGGGGGTGGCCGGCAGGGGGGTTTCCCACTGCCGGACCGGGGCATTTCCCGTCATCCATTTTTCGAGTTCACGGCCGGAAGGGAGGAGGTTGTAATCGTCGGAGGTCTCGACGGCCTGCAGGAGATCGACCGCATAGGCCCTGAAATGGACCTTCTCCAGGTTCTTGTGCGTGACCAGGAGCGATTTTTTGAGAAAATTGTCGTTCTGCATCCCGGCGAGGGTGAATTCCGGCGCCTCGATCTGATGCTCGATGGCGAGGCAATGCTTTCCACCGGGCGAATCGGGGAAAGCACTTCTTCCCCTGATGGCGCGCTCGCGCGCGCGGTTCATCGAATCGGGCTCGCTGCCGCCCCGGATGAATTCCGCCAGCTGGGCCATCCCCTCGGCCCACCACGGGACCCCCCTGTATCCCTCGAGCCGATGTTCCAGGTCCTCCTGGATGCGCTTTTGGTCCTCCGCTTCCGTGAAATGCCGATGCAGGTGCCGGCAGCGTTCCAGCCGGGCTTCCAGGGCGGCTTCCGGCTCCCCCTTCTGCGCGTGCCGGTTTTCCAGGTCGGCCAGGACGGCGCCGATCTTTTCGAGCGGGTGCCGGGCGGGGTCGACGAGCGAGATTCCGTCGGCATCCCCCGCGATCAGGCTTTCAAGGTCCAGGCGGAAGATCTCGTTGAGCTCGTCTGGCCGCCAACCGTTGGTGTCGGCCAGATTGTGGACGCGCAGGTAGGACACGGCGTCGCGCAGCGTCGGGCGCACGCCGCGCGGGTAGGTGTTGGGAGTCAGGAATTCCTTCCACTCGTCGACAGGCTTTTCGAGCCGGTCGCGCACCTGCCACACGGCCTCGAGCGCCTTCTCCACCTCCTGGTAGATCTGCTCCCGCGTCCACACCTCGAGGTCCGCGACCCCGCTGGTCTCGAGCTTTTCGCGCTTGTTGATCTCCCAGGAATGGGTGCGCGCGTAGTCGGTCAGGGCGTGCGCGTAGTACAGGTTCAGGATGGAGGACCCTGCCAGGTCCTCGGGCCAGGGCTGCTCTTTCAGGAAGCGGACGGCCGTCTCGTGGCCGGCAAGCGCGATGCGCAACCGGGTGACCCGGACCAGGCAACGGGTCCACTCGGTGTTGTCCTTTGCGCCGCGGGCCTTTTCCAGCATCCTTTCCACGAGCGACGCCGCGGCTTCGTACTTCTGCTCCTTGACCAGTCGATCGTGACTTTGCCACCCTTTCATGAAGTCCCCGTCCCACTCCGCGGCTTGCGCCTCCGGCGCCTGGGGTGATGTCTGTCCCGCCATGAAGCCCATACTCAAGACGATGAAGAGTGAAACCAGGAGCGCAATCCGGTATCGGGTCTGGATCATGGCAATTCCGCCTCCGTGTATCTAGTAGACGTCGTTCCCCGGTCGTTTCTTAGGGAAAAGTGTAGCATCCGCCGGCAATTTCCGGGGATCGATTCGGCGCCCGGCCCGCCACCCGGTCTGGATTTTTGCGCCTAAACCCCCTATCATGAAGCGAATTTGGTTGATTCTACAAACACCCCTTGATTGGAGTCTTTCGCATGAGCGCAGCCGAAAATCCCAAGCTTCCCAGATGTTTCATGGATATCACCGCCGATGACGCCCCTATCGGGCGGGTCGTGTTCGAATTACGTTCCGACGTCGTTCCCAAAACCGCCGACAACTTCCGGGCCCTCTGCACCGGGGAGAAGGGATTCGGGTTCAAGGGATCCGGGTTCCACCGGATCATCCCGGAATTCATGTGCCAGGGGGGCGATTTCACCCGGCACAACGGCACCGGGGGGAAATCGATCTACGGGGAGAAATTCGCGGACGAAAACTTCTCCCTGAAACACACCGGCCCCGGCGTCCTCAGCATGGCCAACGCGGGCCCGAATACAAACGGTTCGCAGTTCTTCATCTGCACCGTGAAGACCCCCTGGCTCGACGGCAAGCACGTGGTGTTCGGATCGGTGGTCGAAGGGATGGACGTCGTGGAAAAGATGGAAGGCTACGGCTCCGGCTCCGGCAACCCCCGGGCGAAGATCATGATCGTTGACTGCGGAGAATTATAGAGGCATCGATACCGGCGTAATAAGGCCCCCGCGGGAAGGCCGGTCGGCCTCTCGCGGGGGCCTTCTTTGGATCACAACACTATTAGGCAATGGTTTAGCGCGGGCCGGCCCCGGAGGCGACGGAGTAACGGGTCAGGGTCCTGGCATAGGGGACCGGGCTGCCGTTGAGCAGCGCCGGCTCGACCCGGGCGCGCAGGACGGCATCCTCGAATTCCGGGTAGGCATCCCCGCCCAATTGCTCCATCCCGTCCACGGTTCCGGCTTCATTGATGAAAATTCGGTAATTGATCCTGATCGGGTTCCCCTCCCCGGCCGCCAGGACCGATCCGAAAGCGTCCATGATCGCATCCCGGGAGAGGGGATTCACCGCGCGATCCACCGGCCCCGAAAGATAGAGTTTTCCCCGAAAGAGGAAATAGGGCCCGCCCGATAACTGCAGCCGCCGAATCCCCCTGTCGATGAGAGCGCGCACCGCTTCCTGTGCCACGTCATAGGGGGTTCCCTGCTCCACAGCAAGATACACTGTGCCCGGCGTCTGCACGATTTCGTCCGGCTCTGGATTCAGGTCTCCGGACCTGGCCATGGACACCATAAGATCTTCGGGATTCCGCAGGTTATAGGTGACGTCCACCTGCGCGATCACGGGGACGGGAACGCCGTTGAGCAGGGTGGGATGATATTGCCATTGCCTCACTGCAGCGACGGCCGAGTCCACCAGCAACGGATGCCCTTCCGCCACCTCGATATCCCACACCCACCCTTCTTCGTTGATCGTAACCACGAGCCTGACGGTACCCGTGACGCGCGTCTTCCTCGCCAGGGCCGGGTATTCGGGGATGACTCGATGGATCAGGCGCGACTCCTGGACATTGCCGCCGACGCGAATGGGATTGCCGCGGGGCGCCTCGATTTCGGTTCCGGGCGTCTGCGCCACGGCTGCAACCGCCGCCGTCGCGACGACCGGCGGGGCCTGCAACTCCGCAACCTGGGGACGATCCGGCGCAGGGGAATCCGCGCGCCCTGGCTCCGACGCCGGTTCCGGCGCCTGTGCGAGAATCGGTTCCTGCCGAAGGGCGGGAGCGCCGGTCAGGGGGAAGGATCCCGCGGCAAAATGGAGCGTGGCAAGCATCAGTGTGGAAATTCCGATCATGCTGAAAGCAAGACGGGTCCGATTCATGGAAACCTCCCTCAACAGCAGCGCCACGCGTTGTACGAGATGGCGCTCGCTCAGGAAAAGCGGTGCCGGAGCCGCCTGGAGACGCCGGTGCGTCCGCGCGAATTCCAGCAGTGAATCCAAATAAGGTTGTTTGTCCCCCATCAACCGCACCACTTCCTGATCGACCACCTGTTCCCGGCTCAGCCGAATCCGGCCCAACAGCCACCAGACGGCCGGATGGAACCAGAGGAGCGAACGAATGCTCTCTTCGGCCAGGATCGCGATCCAGTCGCCGCGACGCACATGAATCAATTCATGGCAGAGAACCGCGCGTTTGCACGGTTCGCTCAGACTTCTGAACGATAAAGGCAGGATCACGGTGGGGGACCGCCACCCGAAAGTCACCGGACCATGGACGGCCGGGGAGAGGAGCACCGCCGCCCGCACTCCCGTGCGCCGCTGCATGTCCTCGATGGCGGGACGACCATCGCCAAATGCCCGGGATTTCCGCCTGAACCGGCCCAGGCGCAGGAATCCGATGAAGAGCCACAAAAAGCGCAGGAGGATGCCGCCTCCGAGAATCTGGGGGACGTACTTCCATGGGATGGGCTTTGGCGGAGGCGATGCTTCGCCTGTCGCGATTTCAGCCACCGCCTCGCCGGCGACCTCTGCGGCCAGGAGCGCGGGCGGGCCAGGAAGTATCCGGGGATGCTCCCAGGGCTGCAAACAGGGAAGCAGCAGGCACACGAGCAGCAGGCCCTGCCAATACAGGAGCGCGACGCGCGGCACGCGCAGGCGGAACAGGTAGAGAAGCAGCGTGCCGACCGAAGCCAGCACGGCCAGCTGCAGACTGAATGCGATCAGGTTCTGTAACCAGACAGGTAAGGCCACGGCGTCCTCCTTCACGCTGCCGGCAGCGGCCGCCGGTTACTGCGCGGGGTCGTTCTTGCTGCGAATCATCCTGGCGACCTTATCCAGGTCTTTTTGCGACAGCCTGCGTTCCTGCACGAGATGGGCGAGCAGGGGCTCGGCGGCGCCGTTGAACACCTTGTCCAGAAAGTCTCCGACGATGCGGCGGAGCGCGCTGCTTTGGGGTTCCACCGCCTGGTAGACAAAAGCGCGTCCTTCCACCCGTTTGCGCAGGTGTCCACGCGCCTCCATGGTTTTCATCATCGTCATGACGGTGGTATAGGCGATCGAACGCTTCGTGCGCAGTGCCTCATAGACGTCGCGCACCGTAGCCTCCTCCAGGCGCCATACCTCCTTCATGATTTCCAGTTGCGGCACGGTAAGATGCGTTGTTTGCGGTCTCATAGTACTAACGAATAGTACTTGTATCGAATCATGTCAAGAAATATTTATCGCCGGACTTTCCGCTCGCATCTCCTCCCGGCCGGGATCCCTGGAATGGAGCCGGGAATCCGCCCGCACGGCCCATCCCCCGCCCACGACCTCCTTAGGGAATGGGATATTGCTTTTTCCGCTCCATTGATGAAAAATTGACCCTGATCCATCTGTCTGGCATTCGGGGAAATCGCAGGTGACGGACCTCTGCCGGCTTGGGCCCAGGGTCGGAATGGACCGGAACCGGATGTCCTGCGAATGATTCGGGGAAACCTGGGCCGAGGTACGCGGCCCCGTGGTCAGCGGCTCATCCGAAAACCGAGGATCATGGCCGGGAGGAATTCCATGCGGGCGATACCGTTGCTGATCTGTGCCGCCCTGGCATCCTGTTTTGCCGTCAACGACGCCATGGCCTGCACCTGTCTGGCTGGATCGTCCCCCTGTTCCGGCCTGGAGCAGGCGGCCGCGGTCTTCGTCGGGAGCGTGAGGTCGATCGAGGTGACCAGGGCGACCGTAGAGCGACGCGGCAAGACGGAAGAAGTCCTGACCGACATGCTCGCCCATTTCAGCGTGGAACGGAGCTTCAAGGGGATCCCCGCGGGGCGGCAAACCGCAGACGTGGGCTCCTTCGTTTTCAGCAGCTGCGGCTACCACTTTGAGGAAGGCCGGCGATACATCGTTTACGCCGGCGCTGTCGGCCCCGACGATGAGCGCCAATTTCGCGGGGGCGACCTGAAGTACGACCTGGCCGTCAATGGGTGCTCCCGTACCCGGCCGTTGCCCGACGGGCAGGACGACGTCGACCTGGTCGAAGCGATGCTTGGCGGCAGACCCGAGTCCAGGATCTTCGGAAAAGTGGTGCTCGTCGAAAGGGATTTGCGGAAAGGGCTTTTCGCGAAGGGGGAAATGAGCGGCGTCCCGGGGGTGAAGATCGTCGCCCGCGACGGGGCGAGGGTTCATGAGGCCGTTACCGACGAGAGCGGCGGGTTTCGAATCCTCGCCGTCGCGCCCGGCCGCTATGAGGTCCGGCCGGTCCTCGGGGCCACGCACAGCGGCTACCTGGGAAGGGATCCGGTCGATGTCGTGGAGATCCGCCCCCCCGGCCTCTGCGGCAGCGATTCCATTTTTCTGCTTCAGGGCAGCGGAGTGATCAGGGGGCAGCTGTTCGACGGGGAGGGGAGGCCGGCCCAGCCGAACATCGAGGTTTCGCTGGTGTTCGCCGATTCCGCGGGAAAGGGGCTGGGGGCCTTCGAGGGGGCCTCCGTCTGGACCAAAGACGAAGGCCGCTACGAATTCAACGGGTTGGGGCCGGGGGACTACATCGTGGGGGTGGGGCTCCTCGAGCCGCCGAACTGGCGTTCCCCGTATAGCGCCGTCTACCATCACCCGAGTGCGGCGCCGGGCGGGCCCGAAATCCTGCATCTTCGTGACGTGACAACGCTGGAGAACATCGATATCCACCTGCCTGCGCCAATACCGTCATTCGTTATCCGGGGCGTCGTCGTCGACGGCACGGGCAGACCCGCGGCGGGAGCCCGGATCGAAATCGTGGATGTGGAATATGGAAAGGTCGCGGACAAGCCCGAGAAGCTGTTTCAGACCGGTGCCGACGGGATGTTCGCCGTAACGGGGATCGCGGATCGAAAATACCGGGTCCGGGCATTTGTCGCCGAAAACTACCTGGCCGGAACCGGGACCCAGTCCGAACCGGTGGGGATCGTAACGAATGCGGCGATGGAGCCGATCACGCTCACCCTCGGCAAGCCCGGGATCGTCCCGGAGGAAACCGGCCCCCCGGGGCCGTGACGACGCCGGAACGGGGGACGCCCGGCCCGCCGACAAAAAGCACCCGAAAAGCGTATTCGCTCCTCACGCGACCCGCTTATGCGGTAAAATTCCGTTTCCTGGTTTTCGACATTCAACGACAGCCGTGAGGGCGTCCGCGGGGCAGGGCACATTGGCAGCCACCCGCCCCCGGATCCCCCGTACAGGACACAGATCATGCCGACCGCCCGCCCCACGGGGAAAGATCCGGACCCCCGGAAGATGCGCACGAGCGCCGCGCTCTGGGAAGCCTTCCGGATCGCCGTCGATTCCATCTGGACCCACAAGTTGAGGTCCGTGCTCACCCTGATCGGCATCATCATCGCGATCGCCTCGGTCGTGACCGTCGGGGGCGCCATCGAGGGGGTGGGCGACTACATCTGGAAACAGCTCTCCTCCACCTTCGCCAGCAACACCTTCATCGTGGCGCGGATCGTGCGGGCGGCCTCCATGGAGGAATTCGAGGAGAAGATCCGGCGCAACAAGAACCTGTACCCGGAGGACATGAAGGCGGTGGAGGCCCTGTGCGACGGTTGCGAGGCGATTTCTCCCATGCTGCAGGGGACCGACACCATCAAGAGGGGCAACAAGATCTTCTATGACGCCTCGATCTCCGGCATCAGCGCCGATCTTCCCAAAATCCAGGCCGTCGACCTTTACGAGGGGCGGTTCATCGCGGAGATGGACGTGGCGCACGCGAGCCCGGTCGCCGTCATCGGGTGGAATGTGCGCGAGGAGCTGTTCGGGCCCCTGAACGCGCTGGGCAAGCAGATCAAGATCGGGGGCGAAAATTTCAGCGTGATCGGGGTCGAGGAGCAGAAGGGGAGCAGCGGCATAGGACAGTCGGCGGACAACTCCCTCTACATCCCCTATACGGCCTTCCTGAAAAAGTACGGGTCCCGCCAGTCGATCGCCTTCCAGGTCCGGGCCTCCTCGGGGGAGACCATCCAGGGCACCGAGGACGAGGTACGGATGATCCTGAGGGCTCGGCACAAGCTGAAGCCGCAGAAGGCGGACGATTTCGACATGCTCACCAGCAGCGCCATCCAGGAAACCATCGACGGGATCATCGGCATGATCGCGGTGGCCATCATCCCCATCACCCTGGTCGGCCTGGTGGTCGGCGGGATCGTGGTGATGAACATCATGCTGGTCACCGTGACGGAAAGAACGGTCGAGGTGGGAATGCGCAAGGCGGTCGGCGCCCGGCGCGCCGACATCCTCCTGCAGTTTTTGGTGGAATCGGCGCTGCTGGCCACCCTGGGAGGCGTGCTCGGCCTCGGCCTGGCCTACGTTCTCTGCGCCGTCATCGAAGGCGCCGTCGGGTTCCCGATGCGGATCACGGCGGGCTACGTCCTGCTCGCCATCTTCACCTCCGGCGGGGTGGGGATGATCTCCGGGATCTACCCGGCGTACCGCGCATCCAAACTGAGCCCGATCGCCGCCCTGGCCCGGGAATAGGAGAGAGCGAGGATGGACTACCGCGAGACCTTCGGCATGGCTTTCGACACCCTCCTCACCCACAAATTCAGGAGCTTCCTGACCGTGCTGGGAATCGTGGTCGGGGTGTCGGTGGTGATCGTCATCGCGTCGATCCTCTCGGGGGTCAAGCAGAACGTCCTTGCGGAAATCGAGTCGCTCGGGGCCAACAACATCCTGGCCTACCACCGGGACATGATGCCGAGCGGGCGCCCCACGCGCGAGGAGAGGATGCGGCGGCCGCTCACGGTGGCCGACGCCAAGGCCATCCGGGATCAGTGCCCGTCGGTCCAGGACGTGTGCTGGATCGGAGTCCCCACCAGGACCCGGATCACCATCCGCAACGAGAAGACCTCGGTGCGGGGGGGGGATTTCATGGGCGTTTCCTATAATTACGCGAACATCTATGACCTGAAGCTGGCCAACGGGCGCTTCTTCACCCAGGCGGAGGACGACCACCGCATGCCGGTCGCGGTCCTGGGCCCCGAGACCGCCAAATCCCTCTTCGGGGAGACGGATCCGGTAGGGAAGCGGATCCTGATCCTGGGGCGCCCGTTCACGGTCCTGGGGGTGGCCGAACAGAGCCGCACCGGATCGATGCTCGGGGCGGCGGACAACTACGTCTATATCCCCTACGGCGCCTTCCACAAGCTCATGCCGTGGGAGGAGGACCATTACCTCTACATCCAGGCCCGTCCCGGCATGAGAACCCAGGCGCTCGACGAGAGCGAGAGCCTGCTGCGACTGCGGCGCAAGGTCGGGCACTCCGAGCCCAGCAACTTTTCGCTGACCACCCCGGACATGATCATCAAGCAGCTCAATTCCATCACCGCCATCTTCGGCCTGGTCGTCATCGCCGTCTCCAGCGTCGGCCTGCTGGTCGGGGGGATCGGCGTCATGAACATCATGCTGGTGTCGGTCACCGAAAGGACCAGGGAAATCGGCACGCGCAAGGCCCTCGGCGCCACAAAACGCGATATCGTGCTGCAGTTCCTGTTTGAAGCGATGACCCTGACCGGTATGGGAGGGATTTTCGGCGTCCTCTTCGCGGTGGCCATCAGCCTTGTCGTCGTCGCCCTGGTGCCGAGCCTGCCCGCCACCATTCCCCTGTGGGCGGTCCTCACGGGCCTGGGCGTGTCGATCGCCGTCGGCCTGGTCTTCGGCGTCTGGCCCGCGCGCAAGGCCGCCCTGCTCGACCCCATCGACGCCCTCCGCTACGAATAGGGTTCCGGTCCCGTCGGCTAGAGGAGCTTCGACCTGCGGCGGGAGAGCGTCTTCCTGTATATCCGGGACTGCCGCTTCCTGTCGTAACTCCTGCGGCGCTGCGGGGGCAGATTCTCCACCGTCGCGGGGACGAAGCCCAGCTGCTGGAACCAGTCGGAAGTCCGGGTCGTCAGGACGAACACCGCTTTCAGGCGCAAGGCCGACGCCCGGTCTATGAGGTACTCGATCATCTTCCGCCCGATTCCCATGCCGGCGTAGGTGTCATCCACAACGACGGCGCAGATTTCCCCCTGGCGGTCCGGGAAAACCTCGAGTGCGGCGCAGCCGTGCAGGGTGCCGTCGACCTCGTACACGCAGTAGTTGTCCACCTTCTCCTCGAGGTCGGCCGCGGTCCTCGGGACCAGGACGGCGTCCTCGATGGCGGGTTGCATGAGGCGGAGCACGGCCGGGACATCGGTCCGCGTCATGCGCCGGATGTTTTCGTGCTGGTTGGAGTAGATCATCGTCCCGAGCCCTCGGTTGGAGAAGATCTCCTTGAGGATCATCCCGTCGGCGGCCCCGTCGATGATGTGGACCCGGTGGACGCCGTCGCGGCAGGCGCTGAAGGCCAGGTCCACCAGCGTCAGGAGAAAATCCTCCTTCTTGCCGGCATTGAGATCGACGAAGGTCCCGGCCATATCCACGGTCATCTGGGTGATGGTCCCGTCTTCCGCCACGGGCACCTCGTCGGGAACGGTGTAGGCGTCCGCGGACAGGGTGCGGCGGTTGGTAAGGAAGAAGAGCTTGGACGCCTTGAGCAGGACGCTGATGGTGGCGGCCAGTTCATTGGAGGAGAGGTTGTAGGGTGTTCCCCGGGCGCTCCACCCGATGTTGGGGAAGATCGGTATCATCCCCTCATCGAGGACCTTCACCAGGACGTCGGTCTGGAGCTTGTCGACGATCCCGGCGCTCTGGTAATCGACCCCGTCCCGGACTCCGATGCTGCGCGCCCGCACCCAGTTGCCGATCACGGCGTTGGCGCCGAATTCCGCCAGCACGGTCATGATCCTGTTGGAAACGTCGAAGGCCGCCATCTGGATGAAGGGGATCGATTCGGGCGGGGATATGCGTATCCCGCCGAGGCGGCGGCACGCCACCCCGTAGGTGGCCAGCACCTCGTCGATCCTGCTCCGCGCCCCGGGAACGAGGATGATCCTGATCCCCATGCGGTGAAGGAGCACCAGGTCCTTCAGGAGCACCGGGATGAAGGGACTGGCGATGAGTTCGCTGGAGATCCGGATGACAAAGGTCTCGCCCTTGAACCGCTCGATGTAGCCGAAAGCCTGCCGGATTATCTCGACCTGCTCTTTCAGACTGTTCTTGCCCATGGTTTCTCCGGCTCAGGTTTCCAGGCCGATTGGGATGGGGGATCGACACTCCACGGGCTCCCGGGCGCCGTTCCTGTCCATCGTCGTATGGCGCGTATCATAGCACGGGCTTAGCGGGCGGGTCAAGCGCAAAAATTTTGTAAAATATAGATAAATAAGGGGATGCGACTGAGTTGTCATGGTATAAGTTCAGTCGGGGGGAAACCATGATCCATCCGATGGCACCGGCGGGCCGACAGTTGCTGGACCGCATTCTGGATCGACCCGATCTCGCCCGGGCCATCCGGAGTCTCGAGCCGAGAGTCCTGAACCAGCTCATTCGACGATGCGGGCTCGAGGACTCGGGCGAAGTGATCGCGCTGGCGTCGTCCGGGCAGCTCATGCACCTCTTTGACGAAGATCTGTGGCAGAGCGCGCGGGCGGGGGAGGAGGAACGGTTCGACGCGGAGCGTTTCGGGCTGTGGCTGGAGGTCCTGGCCGGAATGGGGCCACACGTCGCGGCGGAGAAGATCGCGGGGATGGACCTCGATTTTGTGACCGGAGCGTTTTCCCGGCATGTCCTGGTCCTGGACGAAGCGTGGACGGCGCTGCGGATGATGGCCTTTTCGGACGGCTCAGACGTCGACCCCTCCGAATGGGAGCGGGCGGAATGGGCCGAGAAGGCGCTCGAAGGGAGCCTCAGGCACGAATTCAGCGGCTACACGGTGGTTTCGAAGAGTGATGCGTTCTGGGACGCCGTGCTGCTGGTGCTCCTCGAACTGGAAGATGGCTACCCCGGGTTTTTCGGGAAACTGATGGAGGGGTGCGCGCGGATCGATGCCGGACAGATCGACGGCGACGATGGACTGTACGAGCTGCTGACCGAAGGCGAGCGGGTGATGTCCGATATCGCTGCGGACCGGGAGGCCCGGCGCGCGCGCGAGGGGTACGTGGATCCGGTCGGGGCGGCGGCCTTTCTGGCGTCTGCACGGCAATGGAAGCCGGGCCGCCCCGGGAGCGCGCGCGACGCCTTTGCAGACACCGTGAGGGAAAACTATGTCCGGTCCCTGAAGGATCGGGCCGGCCGAGGGGCCGGTCGCGGAGAGGGAGCGCCGGAGTTCCGGGGGACCGCTTCGACCGGGGAATTTATAGCCGGCATCGCCCAGATCAGGGCTGTCGAGCGTTTTGTCGCATCCCTGCCGCACCTCCTGCTGTAGCGCCACCATCGGTCACTTTTCATGTGACCCGCACGGGGGAGTCCGGGTCTAAGCCATTTGAAGGGTCCCGCCCCGCGGGTTCCGGCCCTGGAGACGGTTCAGGACCTCGGGGTGCGGATCGGGGGCTGGCGACGAGCGGTGCCGAGGGGTCGGCGTCGCCAGCCCTCACTGCGATCGGCCGGAGGGGGTTTTCCGCTAAGGGTGTGCCCGCCCACCGGGGTCAAGACAGCCGCGGGGGAGCGACCCGTCAGCTCTTCCGGTTGTTTCCAAATAACTCGCCTTGACCCAGTTCCAGTTCAGGGAGAGGTGCAGGAGGACCCCTCCCGCCAGCAGGACGCCGCCGGTTTTGTGGAGCGTTTCGAAGATTTCATCTCCCAGTGTGATCATGAGCAGCGCGCTGCAGACTTGGCAGAGCAGGAGCAGGGCGATGACGGGGTTCACGATTTTAAGGACGCTGGTCTTTCCCATTTTCGTCTCCCATTCTTATCAGGACACTGCGCCCCCGGGCGCTACCGGAGCGTGACCCGTTTTTTCAGCCGGATGTCGCCCGCCGAGGGGCCGACACGCAGTTCGATCATGCACGGGTCGTCGTCCCAGGACCGGGTGCTTTCGTTCCAGTAGCGGAGGTTCGAGACCGGGACTTCCATTCCTATCTTTCTGCTCTCGCCCGCGCGGAGGGTGGTTCTCGCAAAGGCCTTGAGTTCCTTCTCCGGCCACTCGACCGACGGATCGACGCGGTGAACGTAGAGCTGGACCACCTCGTCCGCCGTCGTTTCCCCCGTGTTTTTCAGATCGAGTGTCACGGAAATGACGTCGTTTTTGCCGTAGCTCTTCCGGTCGGTCTCGAGACCGGCGTACTCGAAAGAGGCGTAGGTGAGGCCGTGCCCGAAGGGGTACATTACCGGGATCTTCCGGGTGTCGAACCAGCGGTATCCGACCAGCGACTCCTCGGAATAATGCGCCGCATTCGGGTCCCTTGCGGGTTTCTCGCGCGCCTCTGCGGCCGGCGCCGCTTCCGCTTTGGCCACCAGGCGCGCGAACACGTCGGAGCCCGGGCCCCCCTGGGGATAGTTGCCCAGGGCGTAGGCGGGGGAGTCTTCGAGCTTCACCGGGAGGGTGAAGGGTAGCCGGCCCGAGGGGGAGATCGTCCCCAGCAGCACGTCGGCCAGGGCGTTCCCCCCCTCCGATCCGTTGAACCAGGAGAGGACGAGGGCCTTCGATACCCGGTTCACCACGCCCAGGTCGTTGGGGCCGCCGCTCGTCAGCACGGTGACGATGTTGGGGTTCACCGCGGCGATCCGGCCGATCAACCGGTCCTGCCCCGAGGGGAGGAAGATGTCCCGGCGGTCGCTCCCTTCGGTTTCGACGGCGCGGTTGTTCCCGCCGACAAAGAGGACGATGTCGGCCCCGGAGGCGGCCTCGATCGCCTCGAGCGCCAGGGCTTCGGCGCGCAGCTCCTTTTCGCGCGCCTCCTTTTCCAACTCCGCCGGGGCCTTTTTCCTGAACCCGCCGAAACCCGCATACTCGACCGGCTCGTACCCGCGGGCGTGCACGATCCTCGCCCTTTCGCCGACCCGGTTTTTGAGCCCCTCGAGCGGCGTCACCTCGTACAGGGCCTTTACCCCCGCGCCCAGGCCCCCCGTGGCCATGGCCTGGGTGGCGTTGGCGCCGATGACCGCGATGAGCGGCCGGTTCTTCAGCTCGAGCGGGAGCACCCCGTCGTTTTTCAGCAGCACGATCGATCTGGCCGCCACGTCGTAGGCGACTTTCTGCTGCGCCGGCTGGGACGTCACCGCCCGGTTCGCCTCGGAGTCGGGGACCGGCTTGACGGCCAGTCTCACGCGCAGCACCTCGCGCACCCGCCGGTCGACGAGCCCCTCGGAGACTTCCCCACGGGCTACCGCGTCGAGCAGCGCCTTCCCGAAAAACTGCTTCCCCGGCATTTCGACGTTCAGGCCGCTCCGGATCGCGTCGACCGTGCTGTGCGTCCCCCCCCAGTCGGAGACGACCAGGCCGGCGAAACCCCACTCGTCGCGCAGGATCCGGTTGAGGAGCCGATCGTTTTCCGCGCACCATTTCCCCCCGACCTTGTTGTAGGCCGCCATGACCCCCCAGGCGTCCGCTTCCTCGACCGCCGCCCGGAAGGGGGGGAGGTAGATCTCGCGCAGGGCGCGTTCCCCCACGATCACGTCGACCGTGCTGCGGTTGTTCTCCTGGTTGTTGAGGGCGAAATGCTTCAGGCAGACGGCCACCCCGTTGTCCTGGACCCCCCGGGTATAGCCGACCGCCAGCCGGGCGCTCAGGAAGGGGTCCTCGCTCAGGTATTCGAACGTCCTCCCGCCGGTGGGGATCCGCTGGATGTTGATGGCCGGGGCCAGGATCATGTCCTTTCCCCGCAACCGGGCCTCCCGCCCGAGCGCGGCGCCGTAGGCGTAGGCCAGCTCGGGGCTCCAGGTGGCGGCCAGGGCAGAACCGGTCGGGAAGAAGGTGGCCTGGTCGTTTTGCCACCCCAGCGGCGTCCAGCTGTCGGGCTCCATCTCCTCGCGCACCCCGAAGGGCCCGTCGGCGTATTTCAGGTCGGCGATCCCGAGCCGCTCCACCCCGGCGGAGACGAACATGTGCTTGGCGTGAAGCATGTTCACCTTTTCCTCGAGCGTCATTTTGCCAAGGAGGTCGTCGATCTGCCGGTCGTACCGAAGCAGCGCGGAGGTGCGCGACGAGGGGAAGCCCAGCCCCGCCAGCAGGAGCGTGAGGGCCGCCAGTGCGAATATCCTTTTCATGACTATCCCTTTTCCTTTGCGATGAGGTGCCGCCGGGTGCCGGTGACGGACCGACGTCACGATCTTGGTGCAAAAGCCCGCCCGGAGTCAAGGTGAAGCCGTCGGGGGACGGGGGCGGACCCGGGTTTCCCCGGCCGCGGCGCTCCCCTTTGTGGTAGATTGTGCCGGATGAACATCTGGCAGATCATCCGGCGGCTCTTCCCCTTCGTCCGGCCCTGGCGCGGGCTGATAGCGGCGTCGCTGATCCTGACCACGCTGGGAGCCCTGGCGGCCCAGGTCAATCCCCTCGTGCTCCGGTACACCGTGGACACGGTGGAGCGGCTGCTGGGGGAGGGGGTCCCCGCCCGCCAGAGCAGCTCCCTGCTCCTGTTCATCTCCATGGTGCTGTTCCTCAAGGAACTCGCCAACATCGCCGTCAAATACGGACAGAGCATGGTGGGGGAAAGGCTGCGCGTCAACCTGACCGGTGCGCTGGCGCAGCACGCCGTCGAGCGCATCCTGACCTACAAATACGCGTTCTACACCTCCGAGGAGAACGCGACGGGCAAGCTCCAGACCAGGATCGACCGGGGCGTGGAGAGCCTGACGGGCTTCGTCCAGAACATCTTCATCGAACTCCTGCCCCTGTTCGCCAACTCCGCGCTGGCCCTCGTGCTGATGTTTCAGGCCAACGCCTATGTCGGCCTGATCGCCTTCATCATCCTGCCCGGCTATTTCCTCCTCAGCTGGCGGCAGGCCTTCATGCTCCGGGGGGTCAGGCGCGGCCTGCGGGCGCTGCGCGAGGCCAAGATCAACGGGCTGTTCAACATCATCGAGTCGATCGTCGTCATCAAATCCTTCGTCAGGGAGGAATACGAGGCCGGCAAGCAGTACCAGCTGCAGCAGAACCTGATCCGGTCCCAGTTGAAACTGCGCAGGACCAACTACACCTTCGACGCCCTGAAGTCGTTCGTGGAGCAGGTGGGCGTCACCCTCGTCATCATCCTCACCGCCTACCTGGTGCTCGACCGGCAGATGACGATCGGCGCCATCATGTTTCACATCCTTCTCTTCAACAACGTCTCGGCCCCGATCCGCCAGCTGCACCGCATCTACGACCAGATGAACGAAACGCTGACCTACGCAGAGGGCTTCTTCGAAATCCTCGACGCCGACGGCGCGGTGGAGGAGAGCGGCCTGTTCACGGCGGAAAAGCCGCGCGGCGAATTCGTCCTCGAACACGTCGACTTCAGCTATCCCAACGGCACGAGGGCCATCCGGGACGTCAGCATGACCATTCCCGCGGGAAAGACCGTCGCTTTCGTCGGCCTCTCCGGGGCGGGCAAAACCACGCTCATCAACCTGCTCTGCAAGCTATACCCCCCGGGCGGGGGGCGGATCCTGCTCGACGGGCGGGACCTCGGGCAGTTCGACACCCACGCGCTGAGGAAGAACATCGGCCTGGTGCTGCAGAAGAACCACATCTTCAGGGGGTCCGTCGAAGAAAACATCCGCTACGGCAAAATGGAGGCCACGCAGGGCGAGGTCGTGGCCGCCGCGAAGCAGGCCTACCTGCACGAACAGATCGTCGGGCTGCCGGAGGGGTACGCCAGCGAGGCGCAACTGCTCTCTGGAGGGCAGCAGCAGCGGATCGCCATCGCGAGGCTGTTCCTCAAGGACCCCCCGATCATCTTCCTCGACGAGCCCACGGCCAGCCTGGACGCCATCGCGACGGAGCAGATCAAGAACAGCCTGGACGCCATCAAGGAGAACCGGACGGTCGTGATCATCTCCCACAGCATTTCACAGATCATCGATTCGGACGTGATCCATGTCCTGAAGGAAGGGAGCCTGGTGGAAACGGGCAATCACGGGGAGCTGTACGCGAGAGGGGGAGCCTATTTCGAGATCTTCAACGCCTCCGCCCGCAGCCTCAACCTCGACAAGATCTCCGGCACCCTGAGCCGCCTCCGGTAACGGCGCCCCGGGCGGCCGTTTGCATTCTCAGGGAAGATTCCGCATACTTACGCTTCTTATGAAAGCCACGAAACAACGACCCCCGTTATGGACCCTGGGCTTCCTGAACGTCTGCATCGCCAATTTCCTGATGGCGTGCTCGTTCAACCTGCTGATGCCGTCCATTCCGCTCTACATCACCGAGCAGCTGGGGGTGCCGCAGACGCAGACGGGGATCGTGCTGGCCTCCTACGCCCTGGCCGTTTTCTTCATCCGCCCCTTTTCCGGGTTCCTGGTCGACCTCTATTCGCGCAAGAGCATCCTGCTCGTCAGCTTCGTCTGCTACGTGGCGATCTTCACCGGGTACTTCTTCGCCACCACGGTCCTCTTCTTCGTGATCATCCGCTTTTTTCACGGCCTCGCCTGGGGCGGTTCCACGGTCTCCTCGAGCACCCTGGCGATCGACGTCGTCCCCACCGAACGGCGCGCCGAGGGGATCGGCTATTACGGCACCTTCATGAACGTGGCGATGGCGGTGGGGCCCTTCATCGCCATCCACATCTACCAGACGGCGGGGTTCCAGACCCTGCTCGGGTACGCCATGGGGATGGGGGTTCTGGGGATCGTCGCCGTTCTGCTGATCAAGGCCCCGGCGCGGCCCAGGGTGGCCAGGGAGAAGATTTCGCTCGACCGCTTCTTCCTGCTTCCTGCCTGGCCCATCTTCCTGAACCAGCTCCTCCTCTGCTTCGCCTGGGGCACCATCGGCGCCTTCGTCGCCCAGTACGGCAAGAGGATCGAGATCCCGAACGCGGGGATTTTCTTCCTCTTCTGGGCGGGCGGCATCATGGTGTCCCGCATCTTCTCCGGGCGCCTGGTGGACAGGGGGCACATCCACCTGGTGAACGCGGTGGCGATGGCCATCGTCGCGGTCGCCTTCCTCGTTTTCGCCTCCTTTCACAACATCTACGCCTTCTGCCTGTCGGGGCTCTCGATCGGTGTCGGCTTCGGGATGATGTTCCCGGCGCTGCAGACGCTCTACATCAACATGGGAGAGCACAGCCAGCGCGGGACGGCCAACTCCACCTACCTGGTCGGGTTCGACCTGGGGCTGTCGCTCGGGATGCTGGCCGGCGGCTACATCTCGGGCACCTGGTCCTTCGAGGCGATGTATCGGACCGCTTCCACGCTGTGCGCCCTGAGCATCCCCGTCTACTGGACCGTCTCCCGCCCGCGCTTCGAGAGGATGCGGTTGCGCTGACCCGGGGCGCGGTTCCTCCCCTCAGACCGCCGGAATCCTCACGAACCTGACGTTCGAGAATTCCCGCAGCCCTTCCCGGGAGCGGGTGCGCCCGATGCCGCTCTCCCTGGCCCCTCCCCACGGGGCGCCCAGCGGGGGGACGCCGTGGGCGTTCCACCCCACCACGCCGACGTCGAGCCGGGAGGCGATGGCGCGCGCCAGGGCGACGTCGTTCGTCCAGATCGAGGCGGTCAGCCCGTACCGGGTGGCGTTGGCCAGGCGCACCGCCTCGGCCCAGTCGTCCACCGGGGCGACCGGCAGCAGGGGCCCGAAGGGCTCGTGGTTCATGAGGTCCATTTCGGGGCCGACGTCGGCAAGGACCGTGGGGGGGAAGAAGAAACCGCGGCGCGGGAGGCGCCGCCCCCCGGTGAGCACCCGGGCCCCCCTGCGGACGGCGTCGGCCAGGGCGGCCTCCACCTTCTCGAGCTGGAACGCCCCGGCCAGCGGCCCCATGTCCACGTCGCCCTTCGGATCCCCGACCCGCACCCTTCCCGCTTCCGCCGCCGCCTCCTCGAGGAAGCGGGAATAAGCCGGGCGCTCCACGTAGACCCGCTTGATGGAGCAGCAGATCTGGCCGCTGTTGGCGCAGTGGATGCGCACGATCCTCCTGGCGACGGCGGGGATATCGGCGTCCCGCAGCACGATCGCCGCATCGAGCCCCCCGAGCTCGAGCGACACCCGCTTGAGCCCGGCGGCGCATGCCTTCATGATCTCCTTTCCCGCGGCCGTCGACCCGACCAGGGCCACCATCGACACATCGGACTCCACTACGGCGCGGCCGTGGTCCTTCCCCCCCACGACCAGCTGGACCAGCCCGGCGGGGAGCCCGGGAAGCTCCCGGATATGGCGGGCGAGCGCCAACCCGGTGCGCAGGCTGTGTTCGGAGGGCTTGTAGAGCGCCCCGTTGCCGGGGAGGAGGGCGGAGAGGAGGCTGACGGTCGACAGCCAGAGGGGGCCGTTCCAGGGGGTGATGACGCCCACCACCCCCAGCGGGGCGAACTCCGTGTAACCCGCTTCGGGTCCCGCGTCCGTGACCTCGGGCGCCAGCCACTCCGGAGCCGTCCGGCACAGGTAGCGGATCCCCCCGGCCGTGCGCAGGGCCTCCTTGCGCCCGGTGGCCAGCGGCTTGCCCATGTCTTCGGCCATCAGCCGGGCCAGCCCCTCCTCGTTCGCCTCCAGGGCGTCCGCCAGCGGCAGCAGCACCGCGGCGCGTTCGGCCGCCGGCATGAGGCCCCAGGGTTCCGCGGTTTCCCGGGCGAGCCCGAGCTGCCGGGGGATGTCGCCCACGGGGGTTTCGGGGATTTCTGAGCTTTCTTCGGTGGTGGGGTTGACGACGCGCATGAAGCCTCCTTCAGGATGATTGTGCGCCCGACTTCCGGACGATGTCCGCGGCCCGCGCCGCGTCGGCCCGATCGATCCAGTAGAGGGGAATGCCGCGGCGCTCCATCCCCCGGAACCAGGTTTCCTGGCGCTTGGCCAGTTGATGGATCGCACGGCGCAGGTTCTGCTCCATCTCCCGGCGGGAAACGGTGCCGTCGAGGTAGGCGGCGACGTGGCGGTACTCCATGCCGAAGAGGTCGAACCGGTCGCGCCGGATGCCGCTCCGCAGAATCCGCTCCACTTCATCGATCATGCCGCCGGCGAGGCGCTCCCCGAGGCGGCGGTCGATCCGGGCACGGAGTTCATGCCGGGGCCAGCGGACGGCCAGGACCAGGGGCTCGATCGGGGGCGGGTTCTCATCGCCCCACTCGATCTCGTGCCCGCGGGCGTACAGCGCGACCTCGAGCGCGCGCACCACCCGCTTTTTGCTGCTCCGGTCGGTGCTGCGGTACAGGGCGGGATCGAGTTCCCGGAGTCGCAGGAGCAGGTCGTCGGCGCCGGCGCGCATCAGCCCTTCCCGCAATTCCGGGTCTTCCGGGACGTTGGGGATGCGGTATCGCCGGAGCACCGCTTCGATATAGAGCCCGGTGCCGCCGACCACGACCGGGAGGCGGGCCCTCGCGCGGATGTCGCGGAAGGCGGCATAAAAGTCGCGCTGGTAATGGTGGAGGGTGTAGATCTCCCCCGGCGCGCGGATGTCGATCAGGTGATAGGGAACGGCTCCGCGGGGGGTGTCGTATTCGTCGAGGTCTTTTCCGGTCCCGATGTCCATCCCCCGGTAGACCTGCCGGGAGTCGGCCGAGAGGATTTCGCCCCCGAATTCCAGGGCCAGGGCGACGCCCAGGGCCGTCTTCCCGGATGCGGTGGGGCCGCAGATGACGAGGCAGTTCCTGGACGGTGAAGCCATGACGTTCAGTCCGTTTTGAATGCGTTCCTGAGGTGCCGGCCGTAATCCCCGAGTTCCTCCCCCGTATCCGCGGCGATGAAGAACCCGTGCCGCAGGGGGCGGTACCGGGTCCCTCCCGCGGTATAGGAGAGGGGCGTAAAGAGCAGGATACCGGTCCCGCGCCCCGGGTCGAAGGCGTATTTTTCCAGGCGCCGGTGCCACGAGGCGTAATCGGTCAGGGCGGGGTGGCGGCGGCGCGGCGCGAAGAGCAGCAGGCACGCCCTGCCCGGCGCCAGCCGGTCGCGCAGGCTGTAGGCCAGGAGGCTCATCGGCTGCCGGGCGTTGACATCAACCAGGGCGCAGCGTTCCGTGCCATCGATCGTGTGGACGACCCAGTCGAGCCCCGCGGGGCCGAAATACCCGGCCGCGTGAAGGCCGCGCGCGACGATGGTCGCCCCTTCCTCCATCCTGTGCCGGCACCGGGCCAGGACCGGATCTTCGGGAAGGAGCAGGTTCCCGAAATAGACCCCCGCCCGGTTGACCAGGGCGCGGTGGTGGGTGAGGGCGACGACCCGGCCCGATCGGTCCAGTTCCATCCTGGAGGAGAGGTCGGCCGAGCGGTCGACCCAGGGTTCGATGACGGCCGACGAGCCCGGGCGGGAATAGATCCGGTCGACGGCGTCGGCCTCGCCGGGCGAGCCGACGATGACTAGGCCGATCCCGGCGTTGCCGTGCTCCGGTTTGAGGACCAGGGGGAAGGTGCGGGAGGCGCGGATATGGGCCCGGGCCTGGGCGGCCGAGGCGCACAGGACCGACCCCTCGATCCCCAGCCCGTGGCCCCTGGCCGCCTCGTGGCAGAAGCGGCGGTTGTTGACGGCCCGGACGGCCTCGAGCGGCGGGTGGCGGAGATCGGCGCCGTGCCGCCTGAAACGGTCGATGGCCGACCGGCTCCACCCCCAGGGGAAAGCGGCGTAGCCCGGGAGGCCCTCTCCTTCGGAGCACGCCCCGGGCAGGCCGAGGCCGAGCCCGGACAGGTAGGACCGGTAGGGTTCGGGCGCGGCGGCGTCGAGCAGGATCCTGTCCTCCGGGCCGCCGCAGGGGAGGAAGTAGAAGCGGGCGTCGAGGCACGACTGCCGCTGCCGGGCCGACCGGACGGAGGCCAGGTCGGTGTCGACGTCCACGTTGCAGAAGAGGAGTTTCGGCTTCACGGCCGGCCGCTGCCCCTAACCGAGCTTGTCCCGCTTCTGCAGGAGGTCGGCCACTTTTTTGAGGCCGAGGTCCTCGAGCGTCGCGCGCGTCGGGCGGCCGCTTTCGACGCCGAAGCCCTCGAACTTGTAGAACTTCGTCTTCCACTGTTCGAACCGGGCTCGGTCGAGCCGGCGCCCCTCGCCGGTCGCGTAGGTCCATTTTTTGGCGCCGTCGTCGTACATCGGCAGGAGCGCGCCCTTGGAGCCCTGTTCGTAGATGTACTCGGGGAACACTTCCATGTCCCGGTGACGCCCCTGCAGCGTCCAGATCGCGCGGTCCAGGGTGAAGATCCTGCGCCCCAGTTCCATGCCGTCGGCGAAGGTGAGGTTTTTTCCGGTGACGGCGTTGAAGAAGCGCGGTTCGGCCTCCGGCGTCGGGCCCCTGCCGTCGGGGGAGTTGTTGGTGAAACACATGGGCCACATCCAGCCGCAGAAGCCGTTGGAGCCGATCCAGAATTTCTCGTAGTGCTTGACCCAGGCGACCTGCTTGACCTTGTGCTCGGAGTATATGCCGGTAGGCCCGTCGCCGTAGTCGAGCATGAAGGGGTCCCCCTGGTAGGGGACCATGGCGTCGGCCGTGATCCGGACCGCCTCCTCCGCCCCGAGGTAGGGCTCCTCCCCCGCCATCTGGAAGGCGACCGGGGTCCAGTGAAGGGGGTAGTTGGCGATGTTGTGCAGCATCAGGTCGCGCTCCCCCATGAGGGAGCCGAAGCCCCATTCGGCCTCGACCCTGGGGTCGTAGTGGTCCACCGTCCCCCAGTAGGCGAGGTTCAGGGCGCCGCTCTTCATGTCCTGGTCGTAGGTGCCCCACCGGATCGCCGCCCGCGCCAGCCCCTCGGCCAGGTCGGCGCCGATCCCCTCGCGGTCCGAGATCTGGCGCATGAACAGGTCCAGAAACCCCATGGTGCCGTACCGGTCCATCGGCAGGTCGGACTCGATTTTTTTTCCTTTGCCCAGCAGGCCCCGCTGGTAGAGATCGTGGACGTACGACTGCATCCACATGAACTGCCAGTGGCCGAGGCCCAGTTTCTGCATCAGGTCGTTCCCCTGGCGGGTGAGCTTGGGGCTGGCCCCCTCGAGCCGGACGGCCGCGGCGCCGGCGCACACCGACTCGTTGCTGTCGGCGCTCGCCAGGCGCTGGCGGCACCCCCTGGGGCAGGAGGCGCAGGCGGCGGCGCGGCTGGGGACCAGGGGGAGGACCTTGGGATCGAAGTAGGGGTTGTTGGTCACGTTGGCCCCCGCGGGGGAGCCGTTCACCCAGAAGAACATCCCCCCCGTCATCTCCTTGCGCCGCGGGTCGTCCACGTCGTACTGGAAGCGGCGGAACCAGAGCCGGGCGTCCATGAAGGCGCGGGGGTCGGCGACGGGCGCGCCGCCGGTGCCGATGACGCTGACGGCCTTGAGGCGCTTGGAGCCGAAGACCCCCCCGAAGCCGCCGAGCGCGGCCTGGGAACCGGGACCGTGCAGGAGCGCCCCGATGCGGCTCCCGTTCTCCCCCGCCGGGCCGCAACAGACCACGGCCGGGACCTGGGTGGTCTGTCCGTGGTCGAGCGCCGCCCACTCACCCCGCCTGAGACCGGGCACGACGCGCCGGGAGATCTCCTGCTGCGCGTCCCAGGTGTCCATCCCCCAGATGCCGGCGGCGCTCTCGATCACGACCCGGTCGTCGACGATGTTGATCCAGACGGGGGCGTCGGCCGCCCCTTCGATCACGATGCCGTCCCAACCGGCGAATTTGAGCTGGGAGGTGAAGCGGCCCCCGAAATTGCTGTGCGCGAACCATTCGACCGGGTGGAGCATGGGGCCGAGCCCCTGCACCTCGCACCGGCCCGAGGCGGGCACCGAGGTGCCGGCGAACGGGTGCGCCATCATGATGACGAGGTTGCGGGGGTCGAAGGCCGGGAAGGGGAGTTCCGCGCCGACGAGGTCGAAGAAGATGGCGGACCCCATCCCGTGGCCGCCGCCGTATTCCTCGTACTTCTCCGTGGGGAGGGTGCCGATGGACCTTGCGGTCAGGTTCACCCTGAGGATCTTACCCGTGTAGCCGCCTTTCATCGCTCCCCCTGTTCTTTCGGTGCCTTTCCGGATGGTGCGCCGGTGGGCCGAGTATACCACGGGGCCGGAGCCGGAAAGCGGTGGAGTTCATCGAGCCCCCGGTTGTCTAACGACCCCGCAGGCGGTGGCGGATGACGGACCAGGAATAGATCCCGAGGCGGGAACGGATGAAGCGAAAAATCTCCTGGAGCACCCTGGTCCAGGGAAAGCCGTACTTCTTCCGCAGTCCGGGCCACATTTCGCGGCAATAGGAGTCCCGGGCCAGGACCTTGCGCACCCAGCACTCGGCCAGGTGGCGGGAGTGACGCCGCCGGTACCGATCGAGGTCGAACACCTCGCCGTATCGGTCGAGCGCCCCCAGGATGTCCAGGGCGTAGAGGGTGCGCAGGCACTTGACGCACACGCCGCAATTGCGCCGGCGGGTGTTGCACACGTTCAGGTATCGGTGACTCGGAGCGTAATCGACCAGCGTCCGCACCTTTTCAAGGCGGGACCGCTCGGAGCCGGTGCTGTAGAACCCGAGCGTCCCGGTTGAAAGGGCGTCGAGGATGAAGGTCTCGAAATGGGCGAGGTCGACCGCGCTCAGGCTGAATCCTGCGAGCGCGTATCCTGACGAGCTGTAGTACCGGGTAAAGAGTCCGGGGAGCGAGAGCGCCGCCGCGGCGTTCAACACCGAATAATAGCGGGCGTAACGGGGCGCGAACTCATGGACATTCGATTCGACGCTCAGGAATTCGTAGCCGTATTCCGTGCAGAAACGCCGGGCCAGGTCCGTCCGGAACTCCTCCAGCTCTTCGGGATCGTCCGCGCCGATATGGTGGCTCCCGACATTGAAAAGGCAGAGGTGGGTGAGGTCGTGGCGGGGGAACGAAGTGTGCGAATACCGGGCGACGGTGTAGAGGCTGTCGACTCCGCAGGTGATCCCGGTCCCCACCGCGCCGGCCGCGGCGGTATTCTCCGCGGCCAGGGGAGCGGTGATTTTGATCGTGCGTGCCCCATAGACGGTCGCGAGGACCGGGCACAGGAAAGTATTCAGCTGGAAGAGGAGCCGCTCGCCCACGGGCACCCTGGAGACGATATCGATCCCGTGCATGGCCGATTCGGGGAGCAGGGCCGCCACGAAGCAGTCGGCCCGCCCGGGGCGGAAATGCCGGGCGAGACGCTCCTCGACCTCGAAGAACAGCTCGCCGGGCCTGTCGCCGGACAGGGTGGCGACCAGGCGGGTCCGGCCCGCCGCGGACCCCCGCACCTCCGCTTTTTCGATGACCACGGCCACGCGAACCCCCGTCGGAAACATGAGTGCCCGGGCATTATGGGTCATGGGGTCCCGCCTTGTCACCCCCGGAGGCGCCGGAAACCGATATCCAATAAACCGTCCTTCGGCTAAAATGCCGCCATACGGCGACGGGGGACCATGATCACGATATCCGGCCTGGCAAAAAGTTACGGGCGGCTCAAGGCCGTCGACGACGTCTCTTTCGAAATCGCGGACGGGGAGATCTTCGGGCTCCTCGGCCCCAACGGGGCCGGAAAGACGACCATCGTCAAGATGATGATCGGCATGCTCCGGCCCGACGCGGGCACCATCTCCGTCAACGGCCTCGACGCGGTCGGCCGCTCGCTCGAGGTGAAAGCCGACCTCGGGTACGTTCCCGAGTCGAGCGCCCTCTACGAGAACCTGACCGGGCGGGAGCACCTGGAGATGGTGTGCCACCTGCATCACATGGATGCGGGCAGGATCGACGGGCAGGCGAGACGGCTGCTGGGCGCGCTCGAACTCGCCGATGCCGCCGACAAGCGCATCGCCGGGTATTCCAAGGGGATGAAGCAGCGGCTGCTGCTGGCCGGCGCCATCATCCACAACCCGCGGGTGCTGATCCTGGACGAGCCGATGTCGGGGCTCGACGCCAACGTCCAGTCGGTGATCCGCCGGCTGATCCGCGAATTCGTCCGCGACCGGCGCATCGTGATCTTCTGCTCCCACATCCTGGAGGTGGTGGAGCGGTTGTGCGACCGCCTGATGATCCTCCACCGGGGCCGCAAGATGATCGAGGGGACGCCGGGCGAGATCATGGCCGGGACGGAAACGGACAGCCTCGGCGGCGCCTTCAGCCGGCTGACGGGGGCCGTGGACATCGAGTCGCAGGCGCTCGGGATCCTGGACGCCATCGGGGGCCGGGAACCATGAGCGCCCTGTCGGAGTCGAGAATCGACCGGCGGCAACTGCAGGCGCTCCTCCGCGCGGCCTGGAAGACCGACCTGCGCGGTTCCGGGAACCCGATGGACCCGTCCGGGGGCGGGTCGGGGAAAGTGCCGCCGATCCTGGCGGTCATGGCGCTCAAGCTCTTCATCGGGCTGGGCCTCGGCGCCGTGGTCTTCGTCGTCCGGGAGCCCTTCACGGCCGCCTTCCTCGTCTTTTCCACTATGGCGGTCTTTCTGACCATGACCGTGCTGCTCGAATTTTCCAACCTGATCCTGCGCCCGGACGACTATCCCATCATCGCCGCCCTCCCCGTCGGTTCGAAGACCTTCTTCGCCGCGAAGATGATCCACCTCCTCGCCTACGTCAACGCGCTCGGTCTGCTCCTCTACCTGCCGCCGGCGATCGCCTCGGCCGTCGCCAACCGGAACCCGCTCCTCCTTCCCGGGTTCCTGGCCGCGGGGGCGCTGGCCGCGACCGCCATGGGACTGTCGCTGGTGCTCCTGTACGCCCTCCTGCTGAGGATCGTCGACCGGGAGGCGATGCAGCGGGTGCTGGCATACGCGAACCTGGCGCTGACGCTCGTCGTGTACCTCGGATACTTCGTCGCGCCGAGGCTGCTCGAGGGGCGCGCCCTGTCGGCCATTCCCGGATTCGGTTCCGGCTGGGTCTACCTGGCGCCGCCGGCGTGGTTCGCGGCCATCGTCAAGCTCCTGGCGGGGGAAGCCGCCCCGAGGGACGCCGCTGCCTCCCTGTTCGCCCTCCTGCTCCTGGCGGCGGCCTTCCGGGCCGCCATGTCCAAACTGTCGCTCGAGTATGCGGGAACGCTGGCCGACACGGTCGGGCGGGACGAGCCGCTCAGAAAGAGCGGGGGAAGCGGGTGGGGTTCCCGCCTGCTCGGCCTCGTCGCGGCGAGCGAGGACCGGGCCGTCTGGACGCTGATCCGGAAGCAGTTCAAATACGACAACCGCTTCAAGATGTCGATCCTGTCGATAGTCCCCCTTACGGCCATTTACGTGTTTCTCGCCGTCTCGGAAGGGAGGATGACGCCCGACCCGTTCCTGGGGCCGCCGGGGGATGCGGCGGCCGGGGGCTCCCTGCTCTATATCGCCGCGGCGCTGTTCCCCTACATGATCACTCTCGGGACCGTGAACAGCGACGCCTACCGCAGCGCCTGGGTGTTCTACGCCTCGCCCGCCGACCGGGCGCGCATCATCCTTTCCCCGGCCCGGTACGCCCTGGTCTGGTTCTGCCTCCCCTTCACCCTTCTGCTGGCCGGCATCTTCACCTGGTATTTCGGCAGCGCCCTGCACGCCGTGCTGCACTGCCTGGTGATCTACTCCATCATGGTGATCCAGACCAGGATCCTGACCCTCATGTATCCGCGCATCCCGTTTTCCCAGCCGCCGAAAACGGGGCAGCGCACCCTTTATATCTTCGTCCTGGTCATCCTGTCGATCATCGTGATGTGCGTTCCCATGGGGATCGTCACCGCGGTCGGGTATGGAGGCTACGCGGGGTACTCCGCCTGGCTGGCCGCCGCCCTGGTCGTCAACGGCATCCTCGCCCGGATCATCCGGGGAACACTCCCGCGCCGCGCCGCCGACATGGAATTCACCGCGCCGGTGTAAGGCAAAATCCGCCGCTTTTCCCCTTTACCGGGAAGCCCCTTTCCTGGCGACGGCCCAGTAGACGAGGAACCCGATCCCCAGGAATCCGACGATACAGGCGGCCGTGGCGAACAGCGCCCCGAAGGAGGCGCTTCCTCCGGAATAGTGACTGATCACGGTGACGGCGCCGAACCCCATCCCGAGAAACAGCAGGATCAGTCCCCGGCGCAGGCAGGTCTCCGCTGTCAGAGGTTTCTTGACGGGTTCGATTTCGGGCGGCGTCATCCCGCGCTCGATCATCAGTTCGCGTTCGCGGTACTTCAATTGTTTGCCCCGGTAATCCCAGTAGATGGCCCAGAAAGCCACCCCGATTCCGAACACGATGGCCACGATCGGAATGATTTCTCCAAACGGCGGTGCCAATGTTTCGATGGGCATGATCTCTCCTTTTCGATATTCCGATTGTTCACTGTCCCCCGCAACTCCATACGACGACGCGATCCGCGCGGCGGTTTCAACAATCGGTTGAAACCGGCCGCCGCCACGGGCGTATCATGGGATATGGCCGGGACGGGATGCCGTGGACGATAACGAGCAGGCGCTGGTCGACGAGGTCCTGTCGGGCGACCAGGCGGCGGCCGCGCGGCTCGTGAATGACTATGCGCGCATGGTCGGGACGGTGATATGGCGGGCTACGGGGGACGACGGGGTCGTCGAGGACCTGGCCCAGGAGACCTTCCTGAGGGTGTTTCGGGCCCTCGCGTATTTCGACAGCCGGGGAAAGCTGTCCACCTGGATCTACACGATCGCCCACCGCGTGGCGATCGATCACCTGCGCCGATGCTCCAGGCGGCGCGAGGAAGCGCTCCCTGACCAACCGGAATTCCATGGGGGGTTCGCCGCGGATCTTCCCACCCCGGAGGACGAACTGGCGCAGGAGGAAATGGGGGCCCTGGTTCGGCGGGAAATGGCGCGGCTGCCGGAAACCTACCGGCTGGCCCTCCAGTACACGGCGATGGAGGAACTGGATGGCCGCACGGTCGCGGCCATGATGGGTATACCGCCGGGTACCTTGAAAACCCATGTTTTTCGCGGCAAGAAGATGCTGAAGGAAAAGATCCTTTATGCGATGCAGACACGTTCAGAAAGAACTGGCTCTTGACCCCCGGGCCGGGAGGCTGTCCCCCCGGGTCCGCACCCATCTGGCCCGATGTCCGGAGTGCAGGGAGGTGCAGGCGCTCTATGCCCGGATCGACCGGACGCTGGAGGAGCAACCTTCATGGCAGCCCCCCCCCGGATTCGGCGAACGTGTGGGTCGACAGGGCCTGGCGGTGCGGCGGTCCACTCCTTCGACGGTGGGAGGCAGGGTCCGGCTGGAGCCCGGTGATTTTTTCGGTCCGGTGACGCTGGGAGCGGTGACGGCGGTCCTGAGCATGGTCGTTTTGCGCGATCCCGATCCCCTGGCAGTAGCCTGGGTGTCCGCCGCTCTTGCGCTCGGCCTCTCCGGCTGGCTCACCTGGCGCACCCTGAGGGCCTAGACAGGGGCGCCCCTAATCGGTCAGCGTCATCCTGAAGGGACCGGCGGGGAGGCCGTTGTCCCCGGCCAGGTTGGCGTCTTCGGGATTGTCCTTCCAGGCGTAGCGCACCGACACCGGGCGCGGGACGGCGGGGCTGGCGACGACCACGGTGCGTCCCTCGATCCTGGCGTCGGCCGGCGCGTGCTTCCCGTCCTTCCCCGCCAGCTCGAAGCCCAGAAGGGGCGCGCCTCCGCGCGCGGCGGGTGCGGGCGCCGCGGAGCTGAACCCGATGCGGACGGCCGCCCCCTCGCTCGTGGCCTTTTCCGGGAGCGGGCCGACATAACCGACGTCCGTTTTGCCGTAGGTTTTATGGAGCGCGATCAGGGCCAGGCGCGTGCCGACCGTTTTCTTGTCTTTCGGGTGGATGTCGCGGGGGTCGCCGATATCGATGGTGACGGCCTGTCCCGTGTTCGGAAGCTCCAGGGCCGCGGTCTGGGCCTCGCGCAGCAGCGCCCATGGGCTCGAGTCCGGGGTGTCTCCTCCCGAGATCCAGTTGGCCAGCTGCACCCAGTAGAACGCCAGTCCGGGCCGGCGCCAGAGCCGGCGCAGGTCGGTGATGAAATTTTTGAACTGCTCCCGGTACCGGACCGCCTCCCCGGCGTCGTCGGCGTTCGATTCCCCCTGGTACCAGAGCACCCCTTTGACGGGGAAGGGGATGAGCGGGTGGATCATCTTGTTGTAGAGTGCGCTCGGGGTGTGGTTGGCGTTGATCTCGGCCGGGATCGTGACCCTGTCGGGCCTCGCTTTCCATTTTCCCGCCAGCGGGATTCTTGCCCCGTCCGGGGCCTCGACGTAAAGCAGGCCGGCATCGGAATAGATCCCGCCCCCCCCGCCGGTGTCCGTGACGCGGACGGCGATCACGTTGTCTCCCGGCTGCAGGAATTCCGCCGGGACCGCGTAGCTGCGGACCTGGTCGTACCGCTCCGTCGCGCCGACCCTGTGCCCGTTGACCCAGGTCGTGTCGCTGTCGTCGATCCGGGCCAGGTGGAGCCGGACGCCGCCGGACGCCTGGCGGGCATCGAGGGAAAACTTCTTCCGGTACCAGACGACGCCGTCGACGCCGTCGAATCCCTGGCTCTCCCAGAGCATCGGCGCCGAAAGCTCCATCCAGCCGCTTTCGTCCAGGATGGCGGCGCTCCAGTCGGCGGCGGCCGCTTCCACCCCGTCGGTGACCGCGCCGGGCCAGCGGCGGAACTTCTCCCGGAGGGCGGCCGCGCGCTTTTCGGCCTCGGCCTCCAGTCGGCCGATGCGCGCATGGGACTCCTCCGGGCTCTCGCCCAGCGCTTCGGGGCTCATCCACGACTCGATGTTGGCCCCGCCCCAGGAGGAGTGGAGGAGGCCGATCGGGAGCCCGGTCTCCGCCTGGACCCTGCGGGCGAAGTAATAGCCGATCGCCGTGAAATCCCCCGCGGACGCCGGGTGCGCGGCCTTCCAGCTTCCGCCCGCCAGCCGGTCGGACGGGAGAGCGGCCCAGGAGTGGGGGACGAGGAAGTGGCGGATGTTCGTGTTTTCCGATGCTGCGATATCTTCGGCCGCGCCCTCGGCGTTACGCAGCACCCACTCCATGTTGGACTGGCCGGAGCAGAGCCACACGTCGCCGACCAGGATGTCCCTGACGGACAAGGTCTCGGCGCCGGAGCTGATTTCGAGCGCATGGGGCCCACCCGCTTCCCGCGCCGCGAACTCCGCGCGCCAGGCGCCCCGCCCGTCGCCGTGCACGGTCCGGGCCTCTCCCGCGAAGCGGACCGTGACCTCCGCCCCGGGCTCGCTCCACCCCCACACGACGACGGGCTCCCCGCGCTGGATCACGGCGCCGTCGCCGAGGAGCGGCGGCAGTTCGACCCTCGCCGCCAGGGGAGAAGCGAGGAGGATGAGAAACAAGCCGAGGAAAACCGGTTTCTTGCCCATGATGATCTCCGCGCGTCGTCATGGACGCGCACCCGGGTCAGCGGAATCTTGCCAGCCAGACGGCGGCGGCGGCGAGGACGCACACCGGGACCAGCATGAACCCGGCCCCCGTCCAGCCGGCCGCGTCCGCCAGTTTCCCGAAGAGGATCGGGCCGACGAACATCCCCAGGTTCTGACCCAGGGCCAGCACCGCCATCCCCGAACCCGCCATCCGGCGCGACGCCATCACTTCCGGCACGGCGGCGAAAGTCGCCGGCACGATGGTCCCGGCCACGAGGCCGAAGGTGATCATCAGGGCCGGGACCAGCCACCCGGTCGCCAGGAAGAGAGAGAAGCAGATCGGGGCCATGAGGAGCGAGGAGACCGCTATCAGGCGCCGGCGCATCCCCAGCCGGTCGGAGAGCCAGCCGCCGAGGGGTTGCGAAAACAGGGCCGTGATCGTGCTCAGGCTGACGATGAAGGCGGCCGTCGACAACGGATACCCGCGGACCGAATTGAGGAAGGTGGGGAAATAGGTGCCGAGCGCCAGGCAGACCACGTTGTAGCAGACGAACTGCAGGGCGATCAGCCAGAGGGCGAGGTTCAGCATCGCCCTCCCGTAGCCCGACAGGACGCCGCCCTCCCCGCGGTCCTGGGGTTTCGCGCCTGCCGCCTGCTGACCGGGCATGCGGAAAAGGAACCAGAAGAGGACGAAGGCGGCCAGGGAAAAGAGCGCGCCGACCTTCCACACCAGCTGCCAGCCGCCGAGCGAAGAGAGCCAGGGCGCCAGGTTGAGGGTGAGGATGTTCCCGAAAGGCATGCACGTCGTCCATATCCCCAGGGGGGTGCCGCGCCGCGCCTCCGGGAACCAGAGGGCGATGGCGGCCGGCGCCACGATGGTGATCAGGCCGAGGCCCGCCCCCTCGATGAAGCGGCTGGCCAGCATCAGGGGCACCGTGGCGCTGAACGTCCCGAGGACCGAGCCGAAGGAGACGGCGCCCACCGCGATCAGGCCGGTGGCCTTGGGGCCCAGGCGCTGCAAAATGAAGCCTGCCGGCAGGGCCAGGAGCAGGCCGGTCACCGAGAAGGCCGACATCAGCATGCCGGCGTTGCCGAGGCTCAGGTGGAAATCCCGGATCAGGACGGGCAGGACCGGCGGCACCTTGAACTGGTTGAGCGAGGATGCCACGCTGGCGACGCACAGCACCAGGAGGATGGTCCACGCGTAGGGGGGGGGCCTTTCAGTCGATTCCGAGATGGGGACGGCGCCCGTCATGGTCTTCCTTTCCGCCGGGTCTCGCGGGCCTCAGGGCGTCCGCCCGCCCGGGAAAAATTCCGAACCGTTATAGCAGACTCCGGCCGTTTTCCCTAGCGCCATGGTGCGGCAGGCGCGGGAGGGGCCGGGAGGGCGGGCCCCCGCCGCCCTCCCGGAACCGCCCCCTTACTGCTTGCTGATTTCATCCAGCAGGCGGGAGTTGGATACGCTGATGCTCCGCTCCTCCGAATCGAGGAGGGCGTGGGTGGCGGTGATGGCCCGCAGGGTCCCCTTCTGGCCGACGATTTCGAGCGGCTTGCCCACCTCGAGGAATTTGCGGGCGTAGAAGCCCGCGAGGATGTTGCGGACGATGTCCCGCGCGCCCAGGCCGAAGGAGATCCCGAAGGCCAGGGCGCCCGCCGCGAGCACGATGGCCGTGACCAGGCGCAGCATCTCGGTGTCGACCTTGAGCTGGGACACCGCCATCACGGCGATGATGAAGAAAAGGAGGCCCGAGACGAGGCGCCCGAGCGCCGAGGCGAAGTCGAGGCCGGCGTTCTCCGCCGCCTGGCGCACGGTGGTGCCCACGAACTGGGAAACGGCGCTGCCGAGCAACAGGAGCAGGAACGCCGCGATCAGGTTCGGCAGGTAGGAGAAGAAGGCCCCGAGCGCCTCCGAAATCGCCGTCAGGCCGAGGGAGTCGGCCAGGGTCTTGGCCAGGAGGCAGAGGATGAGGTAGTACACCAGGCGGGGGATGAAGAAGTCGAGCTTCTGGCGGATCCCGATGCTCCGGAGCGTCCTGTCGAGCCCCGTCTGCTGCACCAGGGTGTCCAGCCGGACCCGCACGAGCAGCATCCGCAACAGCTTCTCGATCCCCTTGGCCACCAGGACGGCGATGAAGAGGAACAGAATGCCCAGCAGGACCTTGGGGGCCGCTCCGGCAACCGTGTCGAGCAGTCCCTGAAAAGACGCAACGAGTTTCTCTTTCACCGGGGGCCTCCTTTTCGGTCCTTCGCCGCGGGAAACAGGCTGAAGACCATTTCCAGGAATTCGATGAAAACCAGCCTGGGCAGATCCCAGGCGAACGACGCCACGTGGCCGGCCGAGACGCGCCGGTCGATCTTTTTCCGCACCCTGGCCCAGAAGCCGCCGGACGCTTCCAGGCCGAGCTCCGAGAGCGCCTCGATCGGTTCGTCCTCGTCATCGGGCCCGGGTGTGCGGGAAGTCGGATCGAAGTCCATGGTTTCCTGAAACCGGTCAATGTTGATGGCGGACGAACGCGGGATCCATCCCCCCGTTCAACTCTCGGAACCTGCGCCGGAACTCTTCGCGCCCCCGCTTGATCCGCATCTTTACCGCGGCCAGGCTGATGCCCATCGCCCCGGCCACCTCCTCGTAGGACATCTGGTCCATGTCCCGGAGGATCACGGCGATCCGGAGACTGTCGGGCATCGCGTCGAGGACCTGGACGATGCGCTCCCGCTGCCCGGCGGAGATCAGGGCCCGCTCCGCTTCCGGCTGTCGCACCAGCTCGACCGGGGTCCGGGTTTGCATGTCCTCGATATCGACGAAGGTCTTCCCGCGCTGCTTCTTCAGGTAGTTGAAACAATGGTTGATCTTGATGCGCTGCAGCCAGGTGCTGAAAGCCGAACGCCCCTCGTAACGCGCGAGCCCGAAATAGGCCTTCACGAACACTTCCTGGGCCAGGTCCTCGGCGGAGTCGGGGCTATGCGTCAGGAAGCGGCAATTGGCGATCACCTTTTTCTGGTAGCGGCGCACCAGCTGTTCGAACGCGCGGTAATCCCCCTCGCCGGCCCTGCGCGCGCTCTCCAGCAGCTCCTGCTCGGGCTTTGACGAATCGCTCACACCAGCCCCCCGTATGGTCGGGCTCAGGATACTAGGGGGGGTGCCGCCGGTCAACGCATTATGCATCCCGCTGGGCCTTTCCCTCCCGGCCGTTGCCCGCCACCCTTGCTTGGACCGCCCCGCTCCGGGCAAGTCACATCATGGATCCGAAATTTTCGTGTGACTTTCCATGGACCGGCCGGTCTAAACCAGCAGGAGGCGCGGATATCGTCGGACCTCATTCATTCAGGCTTATGCGAAACGGCGCCGCACGGCGCCCCGCTCTGGAGGATCGTGATATGGCATACAAGATTGAACAGATCGAAGGGATCGGGCCGGTTTTTGCGCTCAAGCTGACCGAGGCGGGGGTGAACACGACGTCGTCCCTGCTGGAGTCGTGCGGGAGCCCGAAGGACCGCCAAGCGCTGAGTTCCAGGACCGGCATCAGTGCCGAGCAGCTGCTGAAGTGGGCCAACCACGCCGACCTGATGCGGATTTCGGGAATAGGGCGCCAGTTTGCCGAGCTCCTGGAGGCGTCCGGCGTGGACACGGTGATGGAGCTGAAACACCGCGTGCCCGAAAACCTCGCCGCCAGGATGGCCGAGGTCAACGCCCGGAAGCGGCTTTGCCGCGTTTCGCCGGGAGCGGCCGCGGTGTCGAAATGGATCGCGCAGGCGGCCCGCCTGGAGGCGGCCATCCGTTATTAGGGCAGCATGAAGCCGATCGGGCCCCCTGCCCGGAAAAACCGGGAGGGGGCCGGACCGAGCCGATTCAGCCAGGGAGGGCTATGTAATGGCGGTGAACATTGTCGAATTATTGAAGAATGAATTCAGCGAAGAGGTCGTGGGCAAGCTCGTCGCGTTCATCGGTCTCGATGCGGACAAGATCCAATCCGGGTTGAGCGCCATATTCCCCGCGCTCCTGGGGGCACTGGTGAACAAGGGCTCCACCTCCCAGGGGGCTTCCGAGATCCTCGACATGATTCGGAAAGGGGGGTACGGCGCCGACACCCTGAAGGGGTTGTCCTCGGCGTTTTCGGGCGGCGAGGCCACCAGGGAGATGATGGCTTCGGGGGCGGGCCTGCTTGACGGGATCCTGGGCACCCGGGGTCCCAGGGTGCTCGACTGGATCGCGGGAGCCGGGGGGCTGGGCAAGGAGGCGGCCGCTTCGCTCACGCGCCTGGTCGCCCCCGCCGTTCTGGGGCTGCTGGGAAAACGGGTCCAGAGTTCCAACCTCGACGCCACGGGGCTCGGCAGCCTCCTGGCCGGACAGGCGGGATTTTTGAAGGACCTCATCCCCGCAGGACTGAGCGGCGCCCTGGGGATGACGGCTTTCGCCCCGCCGGAGCCGCCCGAGCACCCGGAGCCTTCCGTCTGGAAATGGCTCATCCCCCTCCTCATTCTGGCCGGCATCCTCTATTTCGCGTTCAAGAGCTGCGCCCCCGTTCGGGATTCGGCGGAAAAGGGCGCGGCCGGGATCGGCGAGGCCGTAGACAGACTGGGCAGATTCCTGATGGTCCGGCTCCCCTCCGGGATCGAGCTCAACGTCCCCGAGTTCGGCGTCGAGAAGAAACTGGTCGATTTCATCGAGGACACGGCGAGGCCCCTCGACGAGACGACCTGGTTCACCTTCGACCGGCTGGAATTCGAGACGGGGAGCGCGACACTCAAGCCTTCCTCGGCCGAACAGCTCAAAAACATCGTGGAGATCCTGAAAGCCTACCCGGCGACAAGGCTGAAGATCGGAGGGTACACCGACAATACCGGGGACCCGGTCTCGAACCTCGAACTTTCCCAGCGCCGGGCGGAAAACACCATGCAGGAGATGATCCGGATGGGGATCGACCCGGTGCGGCTGCAGGCTGAAGGGTATGGCGAAAGCTACCCGGTCGCAGACAACGCCACCGAAGAGGGCCGGCAGAACAACCGGAGAATCGACCTGAGAGTCACCGCAAAATAGTCGGCGCGCGGCGCGCGTCCCGGACCGGAGGCGCGCCGCACCGCCATGGACCCACAACCACAAGGAACCGGGAGGAAGACCATGGGCAATCTGTTACCTTTGATCGTTCAGCTGATTTGCGGGGCCGTGGGCGGCAACGTCGCCGGCTCGGTCATGAAGAAATATTCCCTGGGGACCCTGGGCAATTCCATCGTCGGCATCCTGGGGGGCGGGCTGGGCGGCCAGCTGCTCGGATTGCTGGGGATGGGCGCGGCCGGCGGCGGCATGGACCTGGGGGGCATCATCGGCAGCATCCTGGGAGGCGGAGTCGGCGGCGGCGTGTTCATGGCCATCATCGGCCTCATCCGCAACGCCCTGGCCAAAAAGTAGGAAAAACCGGGACGTCCCACACGTTTACCATTTTCGGGGCCGGCGCTCGAGGGCGGGGGGCTTGCGGAAATCGGGAACAGGGGGCGTCCCGGAAATCAAGATAAGGGGGAAGGGCAATGAAAAAGGCATGGGCAGTGGCGGTTTTTGCGTCGTTGATTTTTCTCTTCCCCGGCGTCGCGAGTGCCGGAACCATCGGCACCTTCCTGATGTCGGGATCGTGGGACTACCCGTTTCACAGCGTAGCCAATGGAGGCGGAGGATACGCAAACTGGTCCCTGAACTACAGCGTGTCGTTTGACGGCTCGACGCTGGATCCAGTAAATTCGTGGACCGAGTACGAAGCCGGGGAGTACATCCTTGGCGACTATGAAGCCTTCTGCACCCAGGTGTTTGAAAACATATACCCCACTCCGATGGAGTATGCCCTCTATACCATTGATTCGGGCCAGCTGGGTGATCTGGAGCTTGACGTAGCACGATACCTCGCCGCGGCATGGATCGCCGAAAACTACGGCGCGACCCAGAAAGCGGAGGCGCAGCTTGCCATGTGGGAAATCCTCGAGGACGGCGCCGACCAGTTCAATCTGAGCGAAGGTGTCTTCTACGCGCAGGAATACGATCCAGGCACTACGGGGATGATATTCCACGAAGATGCCCAGGCCATTTATGAGGCCTATACGCTCGCAAACCTTTCGGGCTATGTCCCCGGTGCCTCCTGGGTCCTCGCCATCAATAGCGATGGCCAGAACATGATCGTCCAGAACCCCATCCCCGAGCCTTCCACCCTGCTCCTTTTCGGTTTCGGGCTGCTGGGCCTTGTCGGGGCAAGAAGAATGATGAAGTAGGCGTCATAACCGGGACGTCCCGCACGTTTCCCATTCCGGGACCCCCGCTCGAGGGAAAAACCGGGACGTCCCACACGTAGACCATTTCCGGGACCCCCGCTCGAGGGCGGGTCTCCGCGCAATGTCAAGCGTGCGGGATGTCCCATCTTCACGCGAGAAGAATGCAGTGCCATGGAAGCGGCCTCTCCGAGCCGACCTGGGATTGATCCGTCCTTGCGGCCGTTAAAGCAAAACATCAAGAAATATACAGAAACAGCTTATAAATAAAGGGCAATATAGATGTTTGCCCGGCCATCGGCGCGGCAGACGACGGGGCGGGGCAACCTTGCGGTAAGGTTTCTTTACCCAAAAAGAGGGAAAGGGATTACAATATCCCTATCGATCCGATCGCGATTACCACACTGCATGCCCGTACGCGGACATGCATTTCAAGGAGGTCGCCCATGGCACGCCCGATCTATAAAGTCTACCTGTTCAAGCCGACCGAAGCCTGGTACCAGCTTCCCGACGACAAGAAGGACAATCTCAGGAAGCAACTGGCCAAAGCGCTCAAGAAGGTGGGGGGGAAGGAAATCGTCGAGTGCTTCTCGGGGTGGAATTCCGAACAGTACCTGGGCTGGGGGGTCGAGAGGTTCCCGAACATCGAAGCGGTGCAGAAGTTTCACACCCTGCTCGTCGACCTGGACTGGTTCCGGTACTCCGAAAGCAACAGCTACCTGGGGACCGAAGTTCCCAAAACCCGTTAGCCGGGTCGCGGTTTTTTAATGAAGCGGGATGACGCCACCGTCAGGGACGAAACCGCCGCCGACGTGGGCGCCATTGCCGGCGTGACCGAAGCGGCGTTCCGGACCCTGGCCCTCAGCCGTCACACGGAACACTTCATCATCGCGGTGCTGCGCGCGGTCGATGCGCTCACCCTCTCGCTCGTGGCGGAGGAGGCCGGGTGCGTGGTGGGCCATATCGCCTTCTCCCCGGTGATCGTCTCCGACGGGACCCCGGGCTGGTACGGCCTCGGCCCGGTGTCGGTCCTGCCCGAAAGGCAGGGGCGGGGAATCGGTGGCAGCCTGATCAAGGGGGGGCTCGCACGCCTCGGCGCCCTGGGCGCCCGCGGCTGCTGCCTGGTGGGGCACCCGGACTACTACCCCCGCTTCGGGTTCCGCAACGCGGAAGGGCTCGGGGTCGACGGGGTCCCTCCCGAAGCCTTCTTCGTCCTCCCCTTCGACGGCCCTGTCCCGCGCGGGACCGTCCGTTTTCACGAAGCCTTCGGCGCCGACGCCCGGCGGGTGAGAGACATCGTCCGCCACCATGACCCCGTACCCGGGGTGAATCCCTGGGTGCACGGCGGACCGCGCGAGGAGAAGATCGAAGTCGTCCCTTACGATCCCGGCTGGCCCGCCCTGTTCGAGCGCCTCGCCGGGGATATCCGGGCCGCGCTCGGCGGGGCCGCGCTCGCCCTAGAGCACGTCGGCTCCACGGCCGTTCCCGGCCTCGAGGCCAAACCCGTCATCGACATCGACCTGGCGGTCGAGGACCCGGACCGGGAGGACGCTTACGTGCCGCGCCTCGAGAAGATCGGCTACGACCTCACCATCCGGGAGCCCCACTGGCACCGGCATCGCTGTTTCCGGCTCGACGCCCCTCGGGCCAACCTCCACGTCTTTGCACCCGGCTGCCCGGAAACGGTGCGCCACCTCCTCTTTCGCAACCGGCTGCGGCGGTACCCGGATGAGCGGGAGCTGTACGCGCGCGCCAAGCGCGCCGCCGGCCCCGGCGCCCGCTCGGTGGAGGAATACAACCGGGCGAAGCAGGCCGTGATCCGGGAGATCTACGACCGCGCCTTCCGCGCGGCCGGGCTGATTTTGGGCCCAGGCGACGATCGCGTATAAAAGACGGCACGGCCGCGCCGTCAGCCCCTACCAAAGAATTAGGAATTGTAATATTTATTGATAAAAGCCTATGCAGAGCCCTGCATTTTGGTGTAGGATGGCGCCTGATCCGTAAAAATGGCAACATCGGATGTCTTAATCCCTAAATAGCTCATGTGGAATATGTTATGAGATCCAAGCAGGGATAAGCATGATCCAGCAGCCTCATTGTCCCGACTGTTCTTTTGAACTGTTCCGTTGCGCGGGGACTCCGCCGCATCCGGCATGTGCGCATCTGTGCCGCCACGGTTTGCAGGAAGCCCCCTCCGCGGACCATCTCGTACCCGGCGGAATAATCAGAATCTGCCCATCCCATCGACAACCCATTGCCGCCCCAGCCATAATTTTTTCAGCAGGGAGAACGATCCAATGAACCCAGCACCCGTAACCCGAGCGCTCGCCATCGTCCGCGCATGCATCGCCTTATGCCTGTGCAATATCCCCGTGGTTTCCGCGGGAACCATTACAATTGATGAATACAATTCACCTATTCAAGACGTTTTTCCTCCGCCGCCTCCGCCATATGTGGTCGAAATTGTGGAGGGCGCGGTTGTTGAACGGAATGTTTATGGACATCCCATCGATGACCCAACCATTGGAAATACCATAAACATTTCCGGGGGCAGTATAAGGGTTAACGTCTACGGAGGAAAGTATTCTGGCGATGTCACCGGCAGCAACATTATAAATGTTTCTGGAGGTGCGATAGGTAATGATGTCTACGGGGTATACACAACATCGGGACATATTCAGGACAGCACCGAAGTTCACATAAGTGGTGGTACCATCGGTGGCGGCGTGTATGGCGCTTATGCCGAACAATCGGGAAATGTCACCGAAAACTCCATTTTAATCGAAGATGATCTGTCCATTATTGGTGGAACCACCATAAATTCGGCCTATGGTGCCTACACGGATTTGGGAAATGCGATTGATAACAGCATAGTGGTAAAGAGCGGTACAGTCGGCAACGCCTACAGCGGCTACAGCGCCCTCGGGGATGTGTGGGAGAATGTATTCACATTCGATGGAGGTACGCTCAATAGCATCGCAGCGGGATATACGGTCCTGGGTGAATCTTGGGGGAATCTGGTCAACCTGACTGCAGACACCGGTACTATCAACGGTGATGTCTCGGGCGGATATTCTGTCTCGGCGGGTGGGGTCGCCAGAGAAAATCAGGTAGTCATCGATTTCGGCGGAACCTCAAACGGCATGATCTCTGGCGGCCGCAGCGATTTTGGCGATACCAGGGGAAATACCGTCATCCTGCAAAGTGGCAATGTCAGCGGCATAACAGGAGGTCGTTCCGACCATGGTCGAACAACGGATAACTCGGTCGCAATTGAAGGTGGTTTCGCCCAGACCGTTTATGGCGGATACACGGTGGATGGAATCGTCGAAAACAATTCCGTCTCCATAAACGGGAGCACTGCGATTGTCGGCACAGTTGCAGGTGGCTTCAATGATTTAGGGCATGTGTCCGATAACAGCGTCACGATTGAGAATGTCAAGGGCGTGACCAGTATCTACGGCGGACAATCAAACCAAGGAGACGCCTTATCTAACCTCATCACGGTTGAAAACGGAAATTTCACCGGGGGAACTCTCTCGGGTGGTGGCAGCATGGTTTCCGGCAACGCCACTGATAACCAAGTGGTTATTAACGGCGGAATCGGCGTTGTGGATAACGCTTACGGCGGAACTGCGATTGACGGCGATGTAACGGAGAACCACGTTCTCATCAGCACTGATACGCTCAATATCGCTACCGCTACTGGAGGGTATAGCTCCGAAGGCATGTCGAGTAATAACACCGTTACCGTTGAGGGAGGGCGAATCGCAAACGCCTATGGCGGAGCCTCAGGATTTGGTGATGCCGCTGATAATGGTGTGAATGTAAGTGATAGCAGATTGACGGGCGGAACGATCACAGGGGGTGCCAGCCGGGAGTCCGGCAATACCCACGGCAACAGTGTTTTGATCGAGGGCAACAGCAGCGGCAACGCCGGTAATATATATGGGGGTTGGACAAAACTGGGGGACGCTGCGGATAACGATATTGATATCAATGCTGGTAGCGCTGGGGCCGGTACGGTCGCAGGGGGATACAGCGAATCGGGCACGGCTACAGGGAACGACGTCAGGATCAGCAGCTCCGGCGAATTCTCAAGCATTTATGGGGGCATCGCGGGAGAAGGGGACACGGTAGGCAATACCGTCGAGATCTCCAGCAGTGGTGTGAGAAATGTATACGGCAGTTATACCGAATCGGGGAACGCCGCCGGCACGGTGATGATCACTGGCGGCCGGTTCAACGGCGGAACGGTTGCGGGCGCCTACACCGAGGCGGACGGTAACGCCGACAGCAACGAGGTTACCATCACTGATGCGAGTGCAGCATCGGGTGTAACGAACGTTTATGGTGGACATGCAGCCGTTGGCACGGCTAATGACAATAGCGTTTCCATAACGGGCAATGCGTTTTCGGGTGCCACCATTGCTGGAGGCTATTCCGAACTCGGCGCCACGACGGATAACAGTGTCAACATAACGGGAAGCACGGTCCGTAATGTTTATGGCAGCTATACGGAATCGGGCGTTGCGGCTGGAAGCGTGGCCATTGCGGGCGGCCAATTCGCTGGCGGTACGATCGCGGGTGCCTACAGTGCTGCGGGAGGCAGCGCGGATGGCAATTCGGTTTCCATCACGGATGCCAGGACTGCCTCAGGCACCACGCACGTCTATGGCGGCTATGCTGGAGACGGGACCGCAAACGACAACGCCGTTGTCGTGGAGGGGAATGCTTTCTCGGGCGGTACCATTGCCGGGGGATACAGTGCATTGGGTACCGCCACCGGCAACAGTGTAGACGTAATAGGCGGCACGGTTCGCAACGTGTACGGTAGCTACGCCGGACACGGGAGTGCGACGGGGACGGTGGAAATCACCGACGGCCAGTTTGCGGGGGGCACGATCGCAGGCGCCTACAGTCTCGCGGCCGGCAGTGCCGACGGAAACACCGTCGCCATCACCGGGGCCCGTGGCGCCATGGGCACCACACATGTTTATGGTGGATACGCCGCCGAAGGGAGCGCTGCTGGAAACAGCGTCTCCATAACAGGGAGCGCGTTCTCGGGCGGCACTGTGGCCGGTGGGTACAGCGAATCCGGCAGCGCTGGCAACAACAGCCTCGTGATCGACAGCAACGGGACGTTCGGCAGTGCATACGGTGGAAGGGCGGGGAATGGTGCCGCCAGCGGAAACTGGCTCGAGCTTGCGGCCGGTCGATACAGCGGCACGATTGCGGGCGGATATAGCCTCTCAGGTTCGGCCACCGGAAACACCGTTACCATCGGAGAGGGTGCCATCTTCAATGCCGGTGTCCTGCTCTACGGCGGCTGGTCTGGTAACGGGATGGACAGCCGCAGCGGGAACACGCTGAACCTGAGAAGCCCTGTCAGTGTGAGGGGTCTCGACAATTTCGAAAATTACAATTTTATCGTCCCCCCCGAGATGGTGGCGGGAGACACTTTCATAACGGTGACTGCGGGGAATGGCGAAGCCGGCCCGGTACACCTCGGCGGTACCCAGGTGATGGTGGGATTGGAGCAGCCCAACACCAATCTGAAGGCCGGCGACAGCATCGTCCTCATCGATGAAAGAGGAGGTTTCGGCTTTGACGGGACTCCGGCCAATGCTACCAGCAACGGGGCTACGGTCGGGTTGCTCGATTACGAATTCGACCTGTCGGTGGTTCAGGATCAGTTGCTGGCGAGTATCACTGAGGCCCACGGGAGCGAGGCCGCAACATCCCTGTCGGAAGGGTTTGTCAGCGGCGTCGTCCTGAACAACCTGGGAGCCGATGCCATCGCCGGCCCGGCCATGGACAGCGCCCTGTCATCGGTTCATGCCGGTGCGAAAACGGGTCTGGGCGGATTCGGTTCGCTCGTGGCCGGGAAATCCCGCCACAAGACGGGATCCTATGTAGATATGTTGGGGGTCTCCGCGGCGGCGGGTCTTGCTTACGGGATTAACTACGACGAAAGATACATCACGATGGGGCCATTTCTGGAGTATGGCAAGGGCGATTACGATACCCTCAATCAGGACGGTGAGCGGGAAATCCGGGGGAGCGGCGACTCCGAGTACATGGGCGGCGGCTTTCTTCTTCGCTGGGACGAAAAGGATGCCGGTATGGGGCGGTACTTTGCGGAAGCCTCCTTCCGGGTTGGACGGTTGACCAACGACTTCTCCAGCAGCGATATCCATCCGGAATCGGAACAACCGACATCCTATGACTCCTCGGCGGTCTATTACGGTATGCACTTCGGTTACGGCGGAGCCTGGAAGCTCAGTGAACGGACCGGGCTCGATGTTTACGGAAAGTACTTTTACTCGCGCGGGGAGAGCGACGCTGTGGCTCTGTCGAGCGGGGAGCCGATCCATTTTGACGAGGTGACGTCCCATCGGTTGCGGGGCGGCGCACGCTTATCGCTCAGGGCGGGGCAGCGCACGACCCTGTTCTTCGGCGGCGCCTACGAGCACCAGCTGGACGGCTGGGTGGACGCCACCGTCGCTTCCTACGTCATCGACGCCCCCACCCTCAAGGGGGGCACCGGCATAGGCGAATTCATCCTCTCCTACAAGCCCTCAGCAACCGGACAGACTTCCATCAACGTGGGCGTCCAGGGTTTCGGCGGCAAGCGCGAGGGCGTGGCGGGGAATATTTTCGTCAGGTTCTGATCGAGGGCCGGGCCGCGCTTGGCGCGGCCCGGCAGCAGCTGGTCAGTACATCACCTTATCGCCGTTGCGTTCCCATTCTTCGAAGAGATCCCGGGCCTCGGGCAGTTCCATGTGCTCCAGTGCGACGCTTCGGGCCGCAGGGGGCAGGGCGAGTTCGTCGTAGATGAAGCGGTCTCCGAACCCGATCCTTTCGGCGTCGTTTCGGTCCGCGCTGTAATAGACGGTCCTGATGCCGGCCCAGTAGATGGCGGCCAGGCACATCGGGCAGGGCTCGCAGCTGGCATAGAGGACGGCGTCCGGCAGGTGGAAATGGCCGGCGGTTTGGCAGGCCTCGCGGATGGCGACTATTTCGGCGTGGGCCGTGGGGTCGTTGGTGGAGGTCACCCGGTTGCAACCGGAGCCGATGATTTTCCCGTCCCGCACGATCACCGCGCCGAACGGCCCCCCCTGTCTCGTGCGCATCCCCTCAAAAGCCAGGTCGATGGCCTTGCGCAAAAATTTCCCGTTCATTTTCCTTCCAGTTCCGATGTCCCATGAACGGGGATCGTGACGCCCTTGAGCTGAAAAATCCCCATTTGATGAGATGCAGTATACAACGTTCCGCCGCCATGCGGCGTATCGCAGAGAGTGCGGGACGGATCACGATAGATCATCGGGGAGGAGCGATGTTTGCCGGCCCGTCCCCGATCGGGTAGACGTCGCCACCAATCATGATATAGGTGCCCCGGCGGCTCAGGCGGATATCCTTGGCGATGGAGGCGTGTGGAATGTCCGGGGTGGTGAAGATCTCCTCCCAGGTTTGGCTGCTCCAGACCGTGATCGTATGGTCGATCGGGGCCGCCACGAAGGAGAGGCCCTCATAATCGAAAACGGGCCGACTTTTTCCCGTATATGCCAGGAACCGTTTGCCGTCGCCGGAAGAGTGGACGAAGTAGCGAACGCCCCCACCTCTCCCGGATAGCGTTCTTACGAGTGTGCCTTTTGCGATGTCGAAAACATGAAGTGCGGGTTGGCGATTGAAGACCAGACCTCGGTCTCGATTTTCTACGGTCAGGATGCGATCGCCGGAAATGAAGGCCACGCTTGCCGCAACCAGGCTGGAAGCGATCGTTATCCTCAATTCCCGGGACCCGACATCGAGCACCAGGATGTCCGCTTTTGGGGATTCGTGCGGGACGGCCAGGGCAAGCATCGCCCCATCAGGACTCCACGCGAGTCCGTTGGTTGAATGGATGTTGCCGGCCGACGGCATTTCCCAGCTGTGAAAGTGGTTGCCTGTCGAAAGATCGTACACGTCGATTCTTCCATAGGAATACTCTCGGTTCCAGAGGACCGCGATCCGGTCGGTCGCCGGCGAAACCTCCGCTGACAGCAGGCGCGGTTTGAATTCCAGGATTCCCTTTGTGGCGCTGCGCACGCTCGAAGAGGGCGCGGTCAGGCGAAACGTCCTGACAGGCTTCAGGCCCTGCGTCCCGAGAATGTGTACCATGGTGCCCGCCAGGACGACCATTTCGCGGCCGGTGGAGGAGAACCACACCCTCCCGTGCCGGGGGGACGAGCCGTCGGCCCCCATTCCGCCACCGGCTCCCTCGAGCTCCGTTTCCTTAAGCATTGTTTTCTGCCCGAAATCCCAGAGCTGGATCGTTTCCAGGTATCGCGGTTCGGGTCCCGTGGGGAAGTCGGCGCGGACGCAGTGGGCGGCCAGCAGGCGTTCGTCCGGCGAGAGGTCGGCAGAATCACAATGTTCCGGCGCCACGAAGAGGGGGGGCCAGGTGCTCGGCGCAGAGCCTCCTTTGTCAATGCCTTTCATCTCCCGGGAAAAGACTTTTTCTCCACAGGAAAAACTAAAGAAAGATAACGGGATCAGCAGAAGAGAAAGTGCGGCCAGCCTCCAGCCGCTCTGCGGAATCTGCGGGTTCATCACACCTCCTCGGGGAAATGGGTCGTATCGAATCATGATGAAGTGCGTATTTGGCGGGCAAAACGGCTCAGGAAATATGGGGTGCCGGGGACGCATGACAATAAATCGACATGGATGAGCGACATATCTGGTCCGTCCCCGATTCGTCAGTGTCGGACGAGCGCCGCGAACTTTCTCAGCCACGGCCTCAATCTCGCGAAGACCCAATAGGCGAAAAGGAATAGGAGGATCTCCGCGAGGTAGAGGGCTTCCCATCTCCGGTCATCGACTTCCGGCGGGAATGTGCGCAGGGCCAGGATCGTTACGCCTACATGGCAGGAAAGAAGGCACGCCAGGCAGACCCGGAATGTTTTCGTTCTCCAGTGTTGCCGGAACTCGAAGACGCCCGCGGTGAAAATCATGGCCGCGAGGGAGAAGGGCCACAGATACCTGTCCGGGGTTCCCGCGAACCTGAACACCGCCGCGAAGAGAATGAAAACGACCGCGAAAACGGGGAGGAAAAGGATCCCGCGCAGGCGGTGGCTGGAAATCAGGTATCGGACCAGCCGGTCGAGGGTTCGGTTATCGTTAGTGATCATCTGTGGTTCACTGTCCCGGATCGTTATCCCGCATGATCTGACCGCCCGGAGATTATAGGATCTGTGCCCGTCACCGGACAAAAGAATTCGGGGTGAAATTCCGGCCTGCTATCATGGATTCCAGACGGCGCAGGGGAAATCGGACGTACCACGAAAAGGAGGCACCATGTATCGCAGAATCGAGGACTTCATCGGCGACTGGGAAACCGAATCGGGACTCACGCAAAAGCTGTTCGACGCCCTCACCGACTCCTCGATCGGGCAGGCGGTCGCGGACGGGCACCGCACGCTGGGCCGCATCGCGTGGCATATCGTGACCACGATTCCCGAGATGATGGCGAAAACGGGGCTCAGGCTGGAGGCGGTGGAGGCGGACGCGCCGGTGCCGGCGGCGGCCGCCGCCATCAGGGAGGCGTACGCGGCGGCGGCGGCGGAGCTGCTCGAGCGGGTGAGGTCCGGCTGGAACGACCGGACCCTGGCGGTCGAGGACGAGATGTACGGGGAGAAGTGGGCGCGCGGGAGCAGCGCGCGCGTCCTCGTCGATCACCAGGCGCACCACCGGGGCCAGATGACGGTCCTGATGCGCCAGGCGGGGCTCCGGGTCCCGGGAGTCTACGGCCCGTCGAAAGAGGAATGGGCCGATTTCGGAGCCCCGGCCCCGGAGGTGTGACCCGCCTGGTGGACGGGAGAATCAGGGGAGCCGGTCTTTGATTTTCCGCCAGGACTCGGTGATCAGGAAGCTCTCGTCCATGTCCGCGACCATCCGCTCGAACTTCCCGATCGGAACGGAGAAGGTCAGGGTGTCGGGGGCGACCCCGGGACGGGCCGAGACGTCGAACATCCCCAGCACCGCGCGCGGATGATCGGAGGCGCCTTCGATCAGCGGGTACTGGACGATGGTGCTGCAGCCGGCCCCCATGGGGCAATAGACGGCCTGGTTCGTCGGCTCGTCGTAATTGGCGAGGGTGAACAGCCCGGAAAGCACGTCGGGCTTCGCGAAGAAGACGACCACCGCGGGCCGGTCGGTCTCATCGAGCGCGTCCCATCGCTTGAAGACGATGTACCTCGCCGGGGCCGCGAAGGCGGGGGCCTGCGCGAGCCACTCCTTCACGAGTTCGGGCGATTTCTTGTACCGCTCCCCCTCGAGCTTTCCCTCGATCCCGCACGACAGGAAGAATTCAAAGTTCGGCATCAGCGCCCGGCTGAACCCGAGGTAGCGTTTCCCCCCGGGGCAGGCGATCGACCTGGTGTCGAAACCGAGCGTGTTCCCCGCCCGGACGGCGGCGAGCTCGTCGACGAAGCAATGGCGACCGTCGGTGACGCGGTGGAGCGGGGCCGCCCCCGGGTCGTCGGTGTAGAAGAAGACCACGGGAAGCGCGGCGCCCGGAAAGTACCGGTTCCAGCGCTCGGCGAATTGCTGCTTGAGTCCTGGTTTCATGGTCGTGTCCCTCCGATGAGTGCCGCTATTGTATCCGCATGGGCCTTTCGGCGGGTAGGGAAACCCGACGGGCCTTCAGTGGACGCTGAGGTCGGTCCTGGCCATCGTGTACCTCCGGCCGCAGCGCGGGCATTCGATTCCGATCTGCGGCAGGTCGCCGAACAGTTCCCCGCGGTCGCGCTCCGGCATGCCGAGGATCATGTCCAGGATCATCTCATCCGAACAGCGGCACTCGTAGAACAGGACCACCTCGCCCAGTTCCTTGAGGCGCCCGGCGGCCGCCGCGGAATCGAAATAGGGGAGGAGTCCGCCGGGCCCGATCGCCTCCACGGCGTCGAAGTGCCCGCCGGGAAGGGCGTGCACCAGGACGCCGTCCCCGTCCCCGGCGATCTCCAGCCGGACCCTCGTCTGGGCCACTTCCGCGAAATACTGCTCGACCATGCCGCGCGGGCTCGCGGTTTGCGGGCGGATGTGGCTCTGGGTCATCGGCAGTCCCGCCTTCTGGCGCTGAACCATGACGGAGGCCTTCGAGGTCTCGGCCTCGCGCACCCGCACGCACACCATCCCCTCCGGTTCGACCCCGGCGAAAAAACCGGTGTCCATCCCCTCGAAGGTCAGGGACCAGCCCCAGGACTCCCTTTCGGCAAGGGAGAGGGCGCCGAGCGCCGTGGCCGCGAGGAGTTCCCGGACCAGGGGCTCGAGCCCGGTCCGGGGCGGCTCGATAGCGTGGCGCGCGTGGTAGGCGTGCATGCCGGCGATCACGGGGGCGATCCCCCCGCGCACCACCAGCAGGTGGTTCTCCAGGTCCAGAAACCGCTGGTACCGTGCCAGGTGGTTCATGGAGCCTCCCCGATGAGGTCGGTTTTTTTGAGAAGGGTGGCCTCGCTGTATTTCATCATGAAGGTGTCTTCCTCGTACTCTCCCACCGCGCCGGCGTTTTCGCGCCCCGCGATATTGTTCAGGATCAACCTGACGAAATTGACGCCGCACTCGTGGGCGTGGGGATAGCCGCCCCCGAAGCGGGGATTGACGTCGGTGATGAAGTACTCCCCCCCCGATTGCAGGAGGTCGATGTCGACGACGCCCACGAGACCGGACGCGCCGAGGAAAGCGCCGACCAGGTCGAAAAGCGCCTCGTCCCGGACCGAGCGGGACTTGTCCGTTTCCCCCGCCCGCATCCTGAGCTTCTCCTTGGCGAAGATCGCCGCCGGCTTGCGCGACAGCAGGTCGACGTACGCGTCCACCCCGAATTCCCGCCCCTCGATGAACTCCTCGATCATCAGGTCAGCGTGGAGGCGGAAGCAGAGGTCGACATCCTCCCGGCATACGGCCCTGCCCGTGTTCAGGCTCGCGCTTCCGCGCCGCGGCTTCACCATCACCGGGTAGCGCACGACTCCCGCCTCCTCGTCGCGGTAGAACGTCTCCCGGTCCACGTAGTGCCGGACCACGCTGAAGCCGTGGCGCTTCAAAAAGCGGTACATGGCATACTTGTCCATGCACCGCTCGACCTCTTCGGCCCCCGAGACCAGGGGCACGGCGCCGGTTTCCAGGAGGTCCCGCCGGTGGGCCGCCAGGACCTGCTGCTCGGGGTCTATGAGCGACAGGACGCATTTTACCCCGCAGTCCCTGCAGATCGCCAGGAGGGCCTCCAGGTAGGCCCCGCTGCCGACGGGGGGCACCACGAAGCTGCGGTCGGCGGCGTAGAGGGCGGGCGCCAGGGGGCTGCAGTCGGTGGCGGCCACCATGCCGCGGCCTCCCAGCTCTTTTTTGAAATAATCCACGATCCGGTTGCGGGTGCCGGCGCTCAGGATCAGGACGTTGACGGGGTCGTTCATGAATGGCTCACGCGCTGTGGATCCTGATGAAGTCCTCTGCGGCGGGCCGCCCCCTGACCACGGTCCACTCTTTCCCGCGCCGCACCGCCACCGCCGGAAAATGCTTGATGAACATCGGGGAAAGGCAGAGGGTATAGCCCCCGGTCCTGTGGTAGACGATGCGGTCCCCGACCGACAGCTCCGGGTGGTCGCGGAGCACGAAGAGGCGGTCGAACTCCATGCAGGTGAAGCCCGAAATCACCTGGCGCGGGAGGGGCGGGCCCGCGGGAGGTTTGCGGCGAAGGACTTCGAAGAAATACCCGCTTTTACGCATCAGGGGGTCGATGTGCACCCGGCTGCCGTCGGTGACGGCGAAGGTGGCGGCGACGGTGCGTTTCACGTCCGTCACCTCGGTGACATAGGAGAACGGGGAGCTGACCAGGGAGGTCCCCGGCTCCACCACCAGGGTCGTCTCCCGGGGATCGAACCGGCGGCCCAGTTCGGCGGCGATTTCCCGGAAATATTCGTCGAAGGAGGGCTTGTCCGGGAGGCCCCCGAAGAAGCCCCCGCCCAGGTTGACAAAGGAGAGGTCGAGGGAGTGGGCCGCGGCGATCTCGCCGGCCGCCCCGGCCAGGGTCCGGTAGACCGCGAGGCTCCGCGTCCTGGAGCTCAGGTGAAGGTGCAGGCCCTCCAGGCGGATCCGCTTCAAACCGCGGATGAAGGCGACCGCGTTGCCCAACTCCCCGTTTTCGTGGCAGAACCCGAAGCGGCTCCCCTCGGTCCCCAGTCCGAATTCCCCGGGGCAACGGGCTTCGAGGTCGATGTTGGCCCGGATGCCGACCCGGAACGGCCCGCTGCCGGGGTGGTCCAGCTCCTTCAGCCAGAGGAGTTCCTGCCCGGAATCCAGGTTCACGAACGCGCCGCCCGTGACGGCGTCGAAAAAGGTCTCCCTGGTCTTGCAGGGGCCGTTGTAGATGATTCTCTCGTGGGGGTATCCCATGGCCAGGGCCAGCCGGTACTCGTCGTCGGAAGCCGCCTCGGCGTGCAGACCGCGGTCCCTGAAATAGGCCAGCAGCCAGGGGAGGGCGTTGGCCTTGAGCGAATAGGCCGTAACGGAACGGGGCCAGCGGGCCCCGAGCGCGGCCAGGAACCGGTCCAGGTTCGCGGAGAGTTCCTCTTCGTCGATGAGGAAGCAGGGGGTGTCGATCCCGGCCGGAAGCGGCCTGTCCGGGCTAAGGTCCATGGCCGTTTTCCACCTTCGGGGCGGGAGGGGGCGCGGCCGCGCCGTAGCGGCCGCGCCCGGGCTCGAGGCCAAGCCGGGACCTCAATTCCCCGGGAGACATGACTTCCCTTTCCCCGGCGGCGATGATCCTGTGGACCCGGCCGAGCAGGGAGTCGTTGGTCGCCAGGGTGGTCCGGGCCTCGTCATACCAGTAGTTGTCCTCCAGGCCGACCCGCACCCCCCAGCCCATGGCGATGGCCAGGGAGTTCACGGCCAGCTGGGGGCCGCCCACCCCTCCGAGGGAGAAGAGGGTGCCTTCCGGGAAATCCCGGATCATGCAGCCGATATGGAGCAGGTCGGCCTGGGCGCAGGCGATGTTGCCCAGGATCAGGTTGGCGTAATAGGGGGGTCGGATCAGCTCCTTTTTAACCAGGTACCTGAAGTAGTTGACCATCCCGACGTCGAAGAGTTCGAGTTCGGGCCGGATGCCGCGTTCCTTCATCATTCCGGCAAGCGCCAGGATCATGGAGGGCTCGTTGACGCTGGCCGTCCGGTTGAAATTCAAGGAACTCAGGGTGAGGCTCGCCATGTCGGGCTTCAGGGGCCCGTCGAGCGCCAGCACCTCCGAACGTGCGGCCAGGGTGTTGTGCACCCGTCCCGAGGTGGATACGCAGATCACCAGCTCCGGGGCGAAAGCGCGGATGCCGGCGATCATTTCCCCGTAGATTTCCTTTTGATAGCCGGGGGTCTCGTCGCTGTTCCGGGCGTGCAGGTGCACCATGGATATGCCCAGGCGGCAGGCGGAGTGCACGTCGCGGACGATTTCCGCGGGGGAGATCGGGACGTGCGGGGTCTCCCGTTTCCGGGGGAGCATTCCGGTGGGAGTGAAATTCACGATGATTTTGCCCGTCACAGTTTCACTCCCAGCCCCTCTTCCCGGTGGTAGCCGATAACGCGGGCGGGATGACCGACGTTCCTGGAGTAGGGCTCCGTATCCCTGAGGACGAGGCTTCCGGCGCCCACCAGGCTCTCCTCCGCGATCCTCACGCCGTTGCGGATGGTCGCGCCGATGCCGATGTAACAGTTGTTTTCCATGCGGCACTGGCCGCCGATCTTGCATCCGGGGGTGATCACGTTATGGTCTCCCAGGTGGAAATCATGGCCGATGTAGACCTGCTGCCGGATGGTGTTGCAGGAGCCGAGAGTCCCCCCGGCGCCCAGAAAAACCTGCTCGCAGATGAAATTGTTCTCCCCCATTTCCACCCCGGGGGACACGATGGCCGAGGGGCTGATATAGCTGCGCAGGCGGTAGCCCAGGGCCTTGGCCTTCAGGTAGAGACCGTCACGGCGGCGCATGTCGTGGTACGAGGCGGTCAGAACGATCATGTCGTGGCAGCGGGGCGGGTAGAGTCGGGTGACCTCCGACAGGGGGACTTGAGGCAGGCCCAGGCAGCGGCCCGAAGGATCGAGGTAGCCCTCGTCCTGGGCGAAGGCGGCGATGTTGAAGTCAGGGTGCCGGCAGGCGTCGTAATAGAGCATGGCCGCCAGCATTCTGCTTCCGTATACAACGAGGGGAGGGTTCATCCTGATTGCCGGGTGCGGACCCTGTGGTTATTTTTCGGCCTGGAACAGCTTCTCGTCCAGGACAGGATTGAAGGCCCACACCCGGGCGTTCATGGTCCAGTGGGCGATGAAGGATCCGGCGCCCCCCTCCTGGGAGTATTCCAGAACATAGCGGTGGGGAAGGATCATGCCCCCAACCTTGCGGTAGTCGTCGAATTTTTCGACCAGCCTGTAATAGGAATCCTCGCGCGCCCTGCCGATGTCCCCGATGTGGGTCATGGCGGATTCGAGGTAGTTGTATCCCACCGTCGCGTCGTCCCTGTCCTGGACCCGGTATTCCGTGCGCACGTGCCGGAACGTGTCGGGCTCGAAAAACATCTCGACCTTCATGTTGCCGACGTTGTTTCTGGGACGGTATTCGAGCGCGTACAGTTCGCGTCCTTCGAGTTCAACCCTGCGGCTCTTCATTTGTGCGTCCGCGGTCCGGGCCTCGAACAACAGCTGCCAGGAGGCGGAAAGCGCCCCGCCGAGCAGTCCCTGTTTCATGATGGTGTCGAAACGATAGAGGAAGTCGGCAACGGGGGACTTCCGGCCCGGGCTGATATGCTTCACCGTGACGCTCTCGCCGTCGTAGGCGAAATACTCCCCGGGGTAATTGACGTCCCCGTAGCTGAGCACGATTCCCAGGCTGGGCCCCTGGGACAGGAACATGGAATTGCCCTTGAGGGTCCAGTTGCCGCCCTGGATCAGCTTCACCTCGGAAGTGCCGATGAAGGTCCGGGACTGCTTCTTCGCCACGGTCTCGGGATCCCCGAGCGATCGGACGTGTGCAGCGACCAGGTTTTTGGGGTTGAGGGCTTCCTCGTTTCCCGCCCTGGAGCCGGTCGGCTTCATCAAAAACAACACGCACCCAAGGGTGATCAATGTAAGCGTCGTTCCTTTTCCTGGCATGAATCCCTCCGAACCGCTGCCGTGGATGAGTGATCGCCCCGGTGTTTTCCGAAGACGTCCCTCTATGGTAGGGCATTTCGGCCCCGGAATGCAAATTCGTTATTGGCGGATGCGGACGGTTTTTGCGGATTCCCCGCCCGCCGGGAAGAATGGCCATTCCGGGGCGCAGGGTTTCGGGTCATAATGTCATCGGGCTTACGTGACGACGGGGTCTTTCCGGGCGCGGACGCCCGGGCGGAGGGAGGTCGGTCATGGAGAAGCTTCTGGGCTTGTTTGCGATGACTTTTTTGCTGGGGGCTTCCGCTCGCGGCGAGGAGGTGACCTTCAGTTTCAGGGGTACCGTGCATGAGATGGATGGGGAATTCCTCTACCTCAGCGGTCACCCGTTCGAGCTGACCTTCACCTTCGAGCGGACGACGGACGACGGCCGCCCGGGCGACCCCGAATCCGGGAGTTACGTCGGCGCGCTCCGGTCGGGCGCTCTCGTCGTTTATAACGGGCAAGAGTATTACCGGTGGGAGATCGGGCCCGGGGGGCAGGATAACTTCATTGAAGTGAGAAACCTGCCGGGGGCGGATTCCTTCGTCGCCAGCGCCGCGCTCTCCGGTTCCATTTACGAAAATGAGATCCCGGCCCATTTCTACGTGGAATGGATCGACAGGGACGGGGTGGAGTTCGACGGCGATGGCCTGCCTGCGACCCTGGAGGCCGCTTCCTTCGAGCAGCGCCACGTCCACCTGACCTTTATCGGAATCCGGAAGCACGTCTATTCCACCCTGGGGGTGGTCACCTCCTCCAGCACTCCATGAACGGGACAAGCGCAAGCGGGCGCCGACTCCCCGGGGTCCCGGTCTCGATCGGCGGCGCCACGCGCCATCAACCGGCGAGAACATATGCGAAGACCAGGGGGGCCACGATCGTCGCGTCGCTTTCTATGATGTACCTCCGCGAATCGACGCCCAGCTTCCCCCAGGTGATCTTCTCGTTGGGGACGGCGCCGCTGTAGGAGCCGTACGAGGTGGTGCTGTCGGAAACCTGGCAGAAGTAGGACCACAGCCGACAGTCCATCCTGAGATCCTGCCGGATCAGGGGTACGACGCAGATGGCAAAATCCCCGGCGATGCCCCCGCCGATCTGGAAAAAGCCCATCTCCCCGGAGGCCGACTCCGCCAGGTACCAGTCGACCAGCGCCTCCATCGTTTCCAGCCCCGATTTCACGGTCGCATAATCCTTCAGTCGTCCGCCGCGGACGCAGGAGACGAAGAAGTTGCCGAGCGTGGAATCCTCCCACCCGGGGACGAAGATGGGAATCCCCTTTTCACAGGCGGCCACCAGCCAGGAATCAGCCTCATCGATCTGGTAATGAGGCGCGAGGGCCCGGCTCCGGATGACGTCCAGGATGAATTCAGGGGGGAAGCACCGGCGGCCCTCATCCTCCGCTTTTTTCCAGAAATCGAAAACTACCCCCTCGACCTTCCTCATGGCCTCATCTTCGGGAATGCAGGTGTCCGTGACCCGGCTCATTTTGTCGCGGAAGAGCGCTAGTTCCTCCTCCGGCTTCAGATCCCTGTAATGGGGCAACCGCCGGTATTGATCATGGGCGACCAGGTTGAAGAGATCCTCCTCCAGGTTTGCTCCGGTGCAGGACACCGCATGCACCTTGCCGCCGCGGATCATGGCGGCCAGGGTGATGCCGAGTTCGGCCGTGCTCATGGCGCCCGCCAGCGCCAGCATCATCTTTCCGCCGCCGCGGATATGGTCGGCGTAGGCCTCGGCGGCGTCCACCAGGACGGCGGAATTGAAGTGGCGGTAGTTATGCCTGAGGAAGGTCTTTACCGGGGGAAAGCCGGAATGGTTGCCGTCATGCATCGAAATCTCCTCGTGAGGGTTCACCGGGGTGAGTTTGGTTTCCTGAAAAGCCGCCGGGCCGGATGCTCTGAAAAGGTCATGGGACCGGTGGGTCAGCGGGGGAGCCGAACTGCGGTGAATGGCCCAAACCGTTGCCGTCATCCTGGAGAAAGGACGCCCGAACGGCCCGCTACGGGGACTGTAACCCAACCCGACCGTTTGTTCAACCGGTCTTGGCCCCGCCCTTGTCGGGTGGGGGGGCGATCCGCTATAATTCCCCCCTTTTGCCCGACGGGGTCTGGCGCCGCTCGGGCGGCTGAACCGACAGGGCTTCTGACCCGAGGAGGATGGGAATGCGCGTTGCCGTTCTGGAAGACATCACCGTCGTCGAGTGCGCCACCTACGTCACCGGACCCTACGCGACGTCGTTGCTGGCCGACCTGGGAGCGCGGGTGATCAAGATCGAATCGCCGCCTTCGGGGGACCCCTACCGGCATTTCGCCCCCGGTCCGCACTTCAGCGCCAATTTCGCGCACCTGAACCGGAACAAGGAGAGCATCGCCCTCGACCTGAAATCGGAGGAGGGGAAGAAGGCGTGTCTCGACCTGGTGAGCCGGGCCGACGTGTTCGTCGAGAACTTCCGCCCCGGGGTGGCCGACCGCCTCGGCCTGGGATACGAGGCGCTCTCGGCCCTGAACCCCCGCCTCGTTTACTGCTCGATATCGGCTTTCGGCCGGTCGGGGCCCGACGCGAAAAAACCCGGCTTCGATACCCTCGGCCAGGCGATGAGCGGCCTGATGGGCCTGCTGGCCGATCCCCTCGACCCGAAGATCCCCGGCATCGCCCTGAGCGACTACGTCACCGGCTTTTCGGCGGGGTACGGGCTCCTGGGCGCCCTGATGGCGCGGCAGAAGACGGGGAAGGGGTGCAGGGTGGAAACCTCCCTGCTCCAGGCGACCCTCTCCTTCATCGGGGAGGCCGCGGCCACCTACTACAAGACCGGTACGGTGCCCAACCGGATCGACCGGGTCAAAAACGGGCACGCCTTCGCGGTCGTGGCCAAGGACAACCTGCCGCTGGCCATCCACTGCTCGGTCCCGGAAAAATTCTGGCTGGCGCTGCTCGAGGCGATCGAACGGACCGATCTTGCCGAGGATCCCAGGTTCAGGACGCGGGACGACCGCCGCAGGAACTTCGAGGTCCTGGAAAAGGAGATCGCCGCCGTTTTCGCCACCCGGACGCGGGCCGAATGGCTGCGTCTGCTCGGGGCGAAGGACGTCCCTTCGAGCCCCCTGTACACCATCGGGGAAGTTCTGGAGGACCCGCAGGTCGTTCACCTGGGCGTTACCGAGGAGGTGGAACACCCCGTCGCGGGGAAGGCGCGGTACGTCGGTTCCGCGGTCCGCTACCATGGCCTGGACGCCGAAAAATCGGGCCCGCCCCCCCTCGTCGGGGAGCACACCGGGCGCATCCTCCTCGAACTCGGGTACGGCCCTGCCGCCATCGGGGAGCTGGAGCGGAAGGGCGCCGTGAGTTCTACGCCGGGGGACTGACCGGCCGCATCCGGCACAGCAGGGCCCTGCCGGGCCAGCTGCCGGTGAGGGGATCGCAAGCATCGGGCTCGTCCGTCGTCAGCACGTTCACGTTCGACTGCCAGAGGCCGTGAAGAGAAGGTTCCGCCCCCGGCTGCTCCGGGAACCACCAGCAGTGCTCCGCGTGCACCACGCGGGGATCGATCCCGGTCGAGAAACGCGCCTTCATGACGATCGATCCGCGCGGGGTCTCGATCGTCGCCCATTCCCCCTCCCGGATTCCCAGCCGGCCGGCGGTGTCCGGGTGGATCTCCACGAGCGGGTCGGGGTGCTGCTCGCGCATCCCCATCCCCGGCTGCCGGTGCTCGGACTGGAACTGGGGCAGAAACCGCCCCCCGTTGATCAGGATGAGGGGGTACTGCGCGGCGATCTCCGGGGTGCGGACGGGGCTTTCGGGGGGCTCCTCGTAGCAGGGGAGGGGGTCGTAGCCCAGTTCCTCCAGCAGGTTCGAGCAGAGCTCGAACTTCCCGCTCCGCGTCGCGAACCCGGTTGGTTTCCCCGTGCGCGGATTGATCGTTTCGTGGGTCCAGGGTTTCGAACTCGTGATGACATACCTTTTCGTGGCCGCTTCCTTGAAGGTGATGCCGAGCGGCGCGAGGCGCCAGTCGTACAGTTCTTCCTCCGTCCGCCACGGGAAGTGTTCGCCGAAACCGAGGCGGAGGGCGAGTTCGCGGAAGAAATGGTAGTCGGTCCTGCGCTCGCCGAGCGGGGCCACGGCGCGCTCGGCGGCGACCAGCACGCTCGTGAAATCCTCCATCGTCGACAGCGTTCCGCGCTCCAGCTTGCTCGCCGCCGGAAGCACGTAGTCGGCCAGCATCGCCGTCGGCGTCATGAAGTGCTCGAGCACCACGTGCAGATCCAGGTTGGGGCTTTTCAGCGCCCGGTAAACCATTTTGGTGTTGGCGGCGTTGAGCAGGGGGTTACTCCCCCAGGTGATGAGGGCCCTGGTCGGGTAGGGTGCGCCGGCGACGATGCTGCGCCAGATGGCGGGCTCCGGGGCCGTGAAGCTGTGGCCGCTCATCGGCAGGGGGACGCCGTAGGTCTCCTCGTAGAGCGCGTTCATCCGCTCCCAGGCGGGCCAGGTCATCAGTTTGAACCGGTCGCTTCCCAGTTGCCGGGCGCGCTGCCGGGGGGAGCAGCGTTCGGCCATCTGCAGCATGGAGTCGCGCACGGCCATGACCCCGTCGATCAGCGGCCCGGGGCCCTCGGGGGCCAGCCCGGGCGCCGTTCCCCGCATATTCCCCGTTATCGCGTGCAGGCAGAGCTTGGCCTGCTCGACCCGCGTGGCGTTGCGCCCCAGCTGATCGGGGGCCAGGCCGCTCATGATGCAGGCGGGCCCGTGTTCGGCATAGGCGACGGCCGAGGCGACGATCTGTTCGGGCGGGATCCAGGTGATCGCGGCCGCCCGTTCGGGCGGGTACTCCGCGGCGCGCTCCTTCAGCCGGTCGAAGCCGTGGGTCCATCGCTCCACGAATTCATGGTCGCAGAGGCCGCGCTCGATGATCACGTGCATCCAGGCCAGGAGCAGGGCCGTGTCGGTGCCGGGGCGGATCTGGAGCCACATGTCGGCCATCTTCGCCATCTCCGTCCGGCGCGGGTCGACGACGATGAGCTTCGCGCCGGGGTTCTGTTCGCGCCATTTCCTCATGGGGCGGCGCCGCACGGGGTTTGAGTCCCAGTAGTCCCTCCCGAGCAGCACCAGGCAGTTGAGGCGCTTGATCGGGGGGGCCAGGACGCAGGGGATGGTCGTCCCCGCCAGGGCGAAGGAGAGGGCGACCTTGTTGCAGGCGCAGGCGGTCCCCGCGGCCCCCACGTTGCCGGGGTTGCCGAACAGGTTCAGGAACCGGGCGCGGATCGGGTAGAAGTCGGAACGGTAGGTCCCCTCGATGGTGGAGAGGCATTCGGCGCCGTACCGGGCCTTGAGATCCTCGAGGCGGGCCGCGATCTCGTCGAGCGCCTGGTCCCAGGAGACCCGCTCCCAGCGGTTCTCCCCCCGCTCCCCCCGCCGTTTGAGCGGGTGCATCAGCTGGTCCGGGTGCTCCAGCCATTGGACGAAGTGGGGCACCCGCTCGGCGCACACCGCCCCGCGGTTGTAAGGGAAATCGGGGTTTCCCCTGATGTCGAGGATCCGGTTGCCCCGGACCTTGACGAGCAGGCCGCAGTTGCAGTGGCAGCCCGGGGAGGGCCAGCACAGCGTCTTTTTGACTTCCACCCCCGGTTCTTCGGCCCTGTTTCCGTCGTTCATGGCGTTTCCCCCTGGAGCGCCCAGCTTATCCACCTTCGGACCGGGCGTCAACCGCGCTCGGCCGACTCCCTCCCCGCGGATGTGTCTCTGGCGCATAACCTGTGCTATGATTGGATCCATATTCCCCCCCACGGAACCAGCCCTCCGGGACCGACGTTTCGAGGCACGCGTTCCCTGTCGGTTTGTTGACACGATCTCCTGCAGGCGGGCGCCGGAAGACCGGAAGGCGCTTCTGCGCGCGCGGGACCCGCTTTGGTGCCCCGCGGAGCGCGATCGGGAAAGGAGACGGGATCATGTCGTTCCTCAAGCGCAGGACAACCATCACGGGTGTGTGCATGGCGCTTCTGGCGTCCATGCTGGTCCCCCTCGAAGCGAGGGGCGAGTGCAGGACTGGAACCTACGACGCGGGCGGGGCAAACCCAGCCAGCTATCTTGTCTGCGTGCCCGACGACTGGAACGGCGACCTGGTGGTGTTCGCCCACGGCTACGTCGGCCCGCAGGAACCACTGGCGGTCGTGGACTATACCCTGCCGCCCGACGGGGCCCCGGTGTCGGGCATCATCACCGGCATGGGCTATGCCTACGCCAGCACCAGCTACAGCGACAACGGCCTGGTCATCGCGCAGGCGGTCGAGGATATCCGCGTGCTGGTGGAGCTCTTTCCGTCGATCAGCGAAACCGGGGTTTCCCCGGCCCGCGTCTACATGGTCGGGGCGTCGGAGGGAGGTCTGGTGGCCGCCCTTGCCATGGAGCGCAACCCGGTGTTCACCGGCGGCCTTGCAGCGTGCGGCCCGGTCGGGGACTTCAGGAAACAGATCGATTATTTCGGGGACTTCCTGGTGTTGTTCAACTATTTCTTCCCCGGAGTGCTTGCGTCGTTCACCGATTCGGGGGAGGCTCCGACGCCGGAGCACATTCCCGCCGAACTGATGGAGCGCTGGGATGCGGTGCAGGCGGCCGCGCTCGCGGCGTTGGAGCGTAATCCCCCGGCCCGGTCACAGCTTTTGAGGGTTTCCGGGATCGCGGCCGATCCCGAGGATCCCCTGTCGGCACAGTCGGTCCTGGCCGTGCTCTGGTATGGCATCTTCGCCACCAACGACGCGATCGACAAGCTGGGTGGGCGTCCCTACGACAACAGCCGCCGCTGGTACACGGGCTCGAAAAACGATTTCCGGCTGAACCTGAGGATCCCGCGCTTCCATGCCGACGCCGAGGCCGTGGTCGCCATGGGGAAGGGATACCGGACTTCGGGAAGCCTGCTCGGGCCGCTGGTGACGCTGCATACCACGGCCGATCCCACCGTTCCCTACTGGCACGAACCGATCTACAACCTCAAGACGCTGATCGCCGGGTCCCTGCTGCGGCACCTGAACATCCCGGTTGTGCGGTACGGGCACTGCCGGTTCGATCAGAGCGAGCTGTTGACGGCGTTCGCGATCCTGCGGCTGATGGCGGCCGGGCGCTAGTCGGTCGTTGAATATCAGGAGACCCCGGGGAAGTGGCTCAGGGCGATCCAGATGGAGACGACGATGAGGACGGACGCCAGGAGGCGGAGCAGGTACACGTGCCGGCTCTGCAATTCCAGCGCGGCGCTGCCGCGGTGGGTCAGGACCGCGGTGATCAGGACGATGAAGATCCCCCGGGTCGCCTGGAGGATGTTGGGGATCACCACGCCGCTCGACATCCTGAGCATGACCGTGAAGAGCAGGGTGGCCGTCACCAGCGCCGCCGCGGAATAGAGGCCGAGGCGCAGGTCGGTCCCCCTGAGCCGCAGGGGGATCCGTTTCTTCCGGATATAGGGGATGAGGCCGAGGGCCAGGACTCCGACGATGAAGTTGTAGTAGATCATGAAATTGTAGGAGTCGAGGTGCACGAGGGTGCGCTTGATGTAGATGTCGGTGAACCCGAAAACCACGGCGCACCCCGTCATGAGCGCCACCGGCCTGAGGGGAAAGCGGCGGCGGCTTCCCGGCGACGGGGAGTAGCTGAGGATGGCTATGGAAATCGCCACCAGCAGCGCGGCGACGTAGACCTGCCAGTTGTGTTTTTCCCCCAGCATGGGGATCGCCAGCAGTCCGGCGAAGATCACCTTGCTCCCCATGATGGGCATCACGCTCGAGACGTCGCCGCAGTGGAGGGCGGAGTAGAGAAACAGGTAGGCGGCGACGCAGGTCGCGCACGATATCAGCAGCGGCGGCCAGGCTTCCGGCGAGGGGAAGCACGCGGGGACGAAGAGCCAGAGGAGCGGGGTGATGACGGCCTGGATGACGCTGACGTAGAGAAAGAGGAGGAACGGCTCCCGGACCCGGTTCAGCAGCGCCTTGGAGAACGCCGAATAGACGCTGTGCGCAAAACCGGAGGAAAGGCCGATCAGCAGGAGAAGAACATTCATAGGGAACGGTGATACTGGAAATGGGGGTTGGGATTCCGCGGGCCCCGGGAGGAGTCCCGGGACCCGCGGAAGGCTGTACGAGCCGCGGTTGCGGCTATTTGCCGAATTCGGGCTTTCTCTTCTGCAGGAAGGCGGTGACCCCTTCCTTGCAGTCCTTGGCGCAGGAGATGTCGCCCGCGCCCAGGTAGGCGATTTCCAGGGCCTCGCCCAGCGTCTTCGCCGCGGCGGCCTTGTTGATGACGCCGCCGATGATGCCCAGGATCTCCTTGCTGAGCGGGAGTTCCCCCGCCTTGGGGTCGTCGGGTACCGTGAACTCGGGAATCGCCACCGGCCCGTCGGCGATCCGGGGCACGTCGCCCTGGAGCCTGTCGACCTCGGCGATCGCCGCGTCGATCAACTCAGGGAAGCTCTTGGCCGTCTTCTTCACGATCCCGATCTCCACGGCTTCCTGGGCCGTCAGCCTTTCGGCCTTGCCGATCATGGCGTGGAACTTCGCCGCTGCCTGGGGCCACTTGCGGTAAGGGATCACCACGCCGCCCATCCCGGGAATCATCCCCAGGGTGATTTCCGGCAGCTGCATGAACGCCTTTTCCATCGCCACCATGCTATGGCAGCGCGAGGCCAGCTCGAAGCCGCCGCCCATGGCCAGCCCGTTGAGAGCCGCGACGACGGGCTTCTTCATCTGGTCGATGAACTCCAGGACCTTGGAATTGCCGCGCGACAGGGCCTGTCCCTTTTCGTTGTTGCCGAAGGTGGCGACGAAGCCGCCGATGTCGGCGCCGGCGCAGAAGGCCTTGGGGCCGTACCCGGTGATCACGAATCCCTTGACGCCGGAATCCGCCTCGCCCTTCTTGAGCTCGGCCAGGATCTCGTTGCAGGTGTGGTCACTCAGGGCGTTGGCCGCCTGCGGCCTCCGGATGGTGAGGACGGTCACGCCGTCCATCCGGTCGACCAGGATGTCCCGCGGGAAATCGAAGTACTGCTCGACGGGCTTGGTGGCCTTCGGGAAGCCGGGACGCTCGGCATCGAACCTCTTCATGATGTCGGCGATCTTTTCGGCGCCCAGGTCGACCATCAGGTCGAATACCCCCTTTTTATAGGCCAGCGCGATCACGCTGCCGAAATTGAGGTCGGTGGGGGTGCCGAGGTTCCTGTCTTCGATGTCGAAGGCCTGGGAGAAGACGGTGCCCAGGAAGCGCATCCGGATCCATTCCGCCGTTTCCGGGGCCACCTCCACCTTGGTGCGGGGCTTGTTGAACGCCCACTTGTCGACCGACAGCAGCAGCTTGCGCGGGGCGTAGGCCGGCCGCTCGGCCATTCTGCGGGTCATGGACGCGTGGGTCAGCGGGTTGCCGCCGCCCACGCCCGTAACGAAGAACGGCCCGGCGCCGAGGAACTCCTCGCTGATCGCGTCGACTTCCTTGCTGGTGGCCTTGTCCAGGCACCACGCCGCCTCGCTCGCCCAGGTCTCGAACAGCCGGTTGAGGAGGAAGGAGAAGACGTTGGACGCCGCGATCGGCGCCTTGCCGGTCGTGGCCATGAACCAGAGCAGGAAGTCGATGGTGTCGGCTTCCGCCTTGTCCCAGTTGACGACCTCGACCCCCATGCTGTGCCACGCGGGCGCGAAGAAATGGGTGATGGCCGTCCGTCCCGGGTGCTTGAGGTGGCTGAAGATCTGCTCGGCCGGGATGCCGCTGGTGTTGGAGGTCAGGATGGCGTCCTCGGCGACGATCGACTCGAGCTGGGTGAAGATCTTCTTCTTCAGTTCCACGGTCTCCGTCGCCGCCTCGATCACCAGGCTGCAGTTCTTGAGCTGGCTGTAATCGGAGGTGTAGACGACGTTGCCCAGGATGGCTTCGACCTGTTCGGGCTTCAGCTTCTTCTTTTCAACCCCCTTCTGGGCGTAGCTTTCGAACCGCTGCTTCGCCGCCTTCAGGGCGTCTTCGACCACGTCCACGACGTAGAGTTTCGACTGCGGGATGCCGGTCCGGAAAAAGTAGGCGATGTCGGTCCCGATGTTCCCGGCGCCGATCACCGCCATCTCCTTGGGCATCGGCCGCGAGGGGCGGATGAGGAACGGGTTGTTGAAGCTGGGGTACAACTTGTTGTTTGTAGTCATGGAATGTCTCCTGCAAAAATCATCTGCTGTTAGTTGACCTTGAACACCAGGGCGGCGCCGGAATCGCCCGCCGCGCAGCCGGCCACCAGCCCGTAACCGCCGCCTTTCAGCACCAGTTCCTCGACCAGTTCGATCGCCAGCCGCATGACCGTCGGGCCCTGCGGATGTCCGTAGATCAGCGAGCTTCCGTAGTTGTTGAAGATCTTGTCGTCGACGCCCATGGCCTTCCTCATGTAGAGGTCGTTCACCGAGAACGGGTTGTGCGTCTTGACCGCCTTGATGTCGGAGAGCTTGATCCCCGCCCGCTCCATCGCCTGCTGCGACGCCGGTACCGGCGCCATCGGCATGTGCGCCTTGTCCACCCGGGCGAACCCGAAGGAGCAGACCTGGATCGTGACGCCCTTGTCGGCTGAGAGTTCGGCGGCCTTGTCCTTGGTGGTGACGATCATGCCCGCGTTCCCGTCGGCCGCGTGGGTCTGGGCGCCGAAGGTCAGGATGGAATCGGGGGAGACCGTTCTCAACTTCGCCAGCCCCTCCGGGGTGGAGGCGATGATCCCCTCGTCCCCTTCCACGAGGATGGTCTTCTTGCGCGAAAGCTGCACTTCCACCGGGAGCATGTAGCGCTTCTGGAATTTCCGGTCATCGGCCAGCGAATCGGCGTACTTCTGGTACCGGGAGAGGACGATGGCGTCCGATTCTTCCCGCGTGAAACCGTTCTCCTTGGCGACGTTGTTGGCCGTACCCGTGGGGCTCGTTCCCGCCGTCGGGTCCATGCTGAAGCCGTCGACCATCCAGCTCTCGAAGTCCGGCTTTCCGCCAAGGCCCATGGGGTTCGGCCAGAGGAGGTTCGGGGAGTTCGAGGCCCGGTCGCAGGTGGCTACCAGCACGTTGGAGTTGACTCCCGCCTCGACGAAGGCCGCCGCCACCTTGATGGAGATGGTGGACGTGGCGCACGCCTGGGCCACCCGGGGGCCGCTGAGGCCGGGGTTGCCGATCTGCGAGGAGAAATTGGGGGCGTCGAAGAACCAGTTCTTCTGGGGAATGGTCGCGCCGAAAACGATGCTGTCGAAGATGTCGGGGGTGATCCCGCGCAGTTCAAAGAACTTTTTCGCGGTGGCCGCCGCCAGGTCTACGGCGTTCTGGTTTTGGAACGATCCCTGCCAGGCACAAAAGGGGGAGCTCCAGTATCCTTTGTAGGGGACATACACGTTTTTGAACATTTCCAGCTCCTTTCGATTACGTTATTAAGATCTAATGCTTGAGGACTGCTAAGTAATGCAGCTAGGAATGCAAGGCTCTATCGGGGCTTTGAAGCGGGCTATGCGTTTTCGCAAAAAAAGCATGATATCCTGAATCGTCGCCCCCGATGCTTGAAACCATCACGGCATGGACGATTTCCAAGCCTCAACACACTCGCGGCGGCCACGGGGCCGCCGATTCCGAATTAGTAGCGCCGGTAAACCCGGGGATTCGTCACCATGGGAACTACGTGGAAGGATTCGCCACTCGATGGCCCACCCCGTACCCGCTATCGTCTCGCTGCTCCGAAATCCCGGACGTGCGCCCGTAAACGCAGATACGCACGCAAAAAGCGGATTTCATAACTTAGAATAGGAGAGTCGGAGAATCATAGTCAAGCCCCAAATGCCGGGCTCCGGCAAGGGATAAGCCCCGGGCGGAAAGTGCTTGACAGCGCGGAAATGGGTGTAGATAATATGGAACTTGGTTCCATTGCGCGGAACAGTATGGATTTTACCTTCCTGTAAAAATAAACCTCGCCGACATCGCGTGCCCGAGTTTTTTTACATCGAGGACAGGCCCAATGACCGGCAAATGCGCTATAAATAACTGAAAAATAAAGAATAAAAGATACAGGAGAGACGCATGGAAAAGATTTCCGCATTAGACGCATTCTTCAGACCGAAAAGCGTGGCCATTGTCGGCGCATCCTCCGATCCCAAAAAGCCGGGTTTTACCGCGCTCAAGAACCTGGTGTCCATGGGCTATAAGGGGAAAATTTTCCCGATCAACCTGCGGGAGGAATCGATCCTGGGATATCCCTGCTTCAAGAGCGTGCTCGACATACCGGAGCCGGTCGAAGCGTGCGTTCTGCTCGTGAGCGCGGACCTCACCATGAAGGTGGCCGGGGAACTGGTGGAGAGGAAGAACAAGTTCAACGACGTGACGGCCGCCGTCTGCATGTCGGCCGGTTTCGGCGAACTCGGCACGGCCGAGGGGAAGCAGCGCGAGCAGGATCTCGTCCGGCAGCTCCGATCGGCTTCCATCCGCCTCATCGGCCCGAACTGCGTGGGGATGATCGACGCCTACAGCGGCTTCAACACAAGTTTCGACATCCCGTCCTACCCGAAAGGGGGGTTGAGTTTCCTGACGCAGAGCGGCGCCCTGGCGACCTCGTTTCTGTTCTGGGCGGGAGGGCTTGAGCTGGTCGGGTTGAGCAAATTCGCCTCGATCGGCAACATGGCCGACGTCGACATGGCCGAACTGCTCCTCTACCTGAAGGACGACGATTCGACGAAGGTCATCGGGATCTACATGGAGGGGCTGCCCCAGCCGCGGGAGTTTTTCCGGACCGCCCGCGAGGTCGCCGCCGTCAAGCCGATCGTGGTGCTCAAAGCGGGGAAGAGCGAAATGGGGACGGCCGCGGCCCTCTCCCATACCGGCGCCATCGCCGGCTCCGACGCCATCTACGACGGGGCCTTCCGGCAGGCGGGCCTGGTGCGCGCCCGGAGCGTGGCCGAGTTTTACGACCTGATGCGGGCGTTCGAGCGGCAGCCGGTGCCGGAGGGGAACCGCGTCTGCGTGCTCACCCACATGGGCGGCCCGGGGACGCTGTGCATCGACGAAATTTCGGCTGCGGCGACGCTGGAAATGGCGACATTCTCCCCGGAGACCCGGGACGCCATCAGGGCCGTCTGTGCTCCGATGGCCAATGTCGGGCATCCCGACGGTTATGTCGACCTGACCGCCGCCCACACCGAAAAGCTCCACAACCAGGTGCTGGGGCACCTGTTCGCCGAGCCCAACGTCGACATGGTGCTGCAGATCCTGGCGCCGAGCGCGTTCCTGGAGCAGAAGCTGCTCGCGGAGGAGATCTCCGCCGCCTATCGCTCCCAGGCCGGGAAGAAGACGTTCCTCAACGCCGTCACCTTCGGCAGTTTCGCCCTGGAGGCCCGCAAGGGGCTCGAAGGGGCGGGGCTCCCCACGGTGGAATTCCCCGATGCCCTGGCCCGGGTGGCGGGAAGCATGGCTGGGTACGGCGCCTTCCGCCGTTCGGCGGCGGCACACCCCTGGACTCCCCGGGCCAGCGGCAGCGAAGCGGTCGATGCGACGGCCCGGATCCTCGCCGCTGCGGCCGGGAAGGGGCAGGCGGGCCTGCTCGAGCCCGAGGCCTACGAGGTCTGCGCGAAATACGGCATCCCCACCTCCCCCTATAGCGTGGTCGATACGCTCGAGGAGGGGATCGAGGCGGTCGGGCGGGTGGGCTACCCGGTCGTGCTGAAGGTGGTCTCCTCCGAGATCATCCACAAGTCGGATGTCGGCGGGGTGGTCCTGGGGATCACCTCGGAGGACGCCTTCAGGCAGGGGTATCAGAAGTTGGTCGGCAACATCCGGGCGGCCTTCCCCCACATCACGCAGCCGAGGGTGCTCATCCAGAAGATGATGCCTTCCACCACCGAACTGGTGATGGGGGCCATCCGGGACCGGCTGTTCGGTTCCGTCGTGATGTTCGGCCTGGGAGGGATCTATGTCGAGGCACTGAAGATGGTCAACTTCCGGCTCCTGCCCCTCGGGCCCGGGGAAGCCAAGGACCTCGTCCGCCAGACGCTCCCGCCCGCCCTGCTCAAGGGGGTCCGGGGCAGGGGGCCGATGAACCTCGACTCCATCGCTTCGATCATGGTGGCCCTCGGCCGCCTGCTCGAGGAGCAGCCGCAGGTCGCGGAGGTCGATCTCAACCCGATCCTCCCCTTCGAAGACGGGTGCGTGGCCGTCGATGCGCGCATCATCGTTTCCAAATCCCGCTGAGGTGAAGAAAAGGGGGGGCGCGGCACGGTACCGGCCGCGTTCCCCCGGTTTCGCTCTCCCGCCCCGGAACCGGATCGGCATCCCCCCAGGGAGTGCACAATATCCGGGCAAAGCGGTGAAACCTTCCTGATCGAAACAGTTAGCCTGTGATTATTGGCGAAATCCACAGATTTTTCCACAGACCTTGTGGATTCCGTTCCTGCCCGCCCCGGCGGAAGAACAATAATAAATCGGACGAACGGGGCGAAGTGTACTATCATTAACAGGTCAGACCGCGATCCTCACCCGTAAGGTCAGGCTCAATATTCTGGATTTCCTCATCCGATCCCAGAATTCAACGAAAGGCAGCAGGGCGGCATGAAAGATGAATCGAGCGTCACCCCGTCTCCGGACACGGACGGAACTGACAGCGACGTGGTCTCCCTCCTCCGGGACTTGCAGCGGCAGGTGCTGTCTCTGGAAAGAAAGATCGACCTGTTGAGCGGCCAGCTGCAGGAGCGGCCCCGCCGGGAAAGTCCCCCCGACCGGCCGTTCCGCAAAAGGGCGTTTTACGGGTCGGCCGGCGCTTCCGAACGTCCACATCGGCACGGCGGAGGGGATCGGCACGGCCCGAAAAAAGGGGCGGCGGCGCGTGAACCCTTCTACGAGAAACGTCCCCACGGCAGGAAGCCGGGCCCGGGGAAGAAACGCTTTCCCACCAAGCGCAGGGACCAGTAATAGACCATGGGCCCGGGGGAGTGCCCGCGCGGCCGGCAACGAGTGCAGTAAAACACCAACATCAATGGAGAATCAAAATGGCTTTCAGAGACAGACAGTTCGACAGGGGTCCGAGGGAAATGCATAAGGCCATATGCGCCGACTGCAAAAAGGAATGCGAAGTTCCGTTCAAGCCCAGGGAAGACCGCCCGGTTTACTGCCGGGACTGCTTCGCCAAGCATAAGGACCGCTGATCGTTCCTCTCCTCGTTTTATCGGTGCCGGCCCGTTCGAGGGCCGGCATTCCCCCCGGCTTCCGAACCCTTTCCGCCTCCGCCCGCCGGGGGGGGCGAAATACTATCCATTAAGTAATAAAATATATGATCCCGGTGAAATGCCTCCCTGTACCGGTTCGTATAGCTGTTTATGGGTATGAATGGGAAATCGCCTCATGAATAGAGCAGGCAGATGCGGTTTGTGGGCCGTCCTGGCCCTTCTGATTCAATTTCACGCGGCCACGGGAGAAGAGGGGGGTGGGGAGGACGGGGATGTCCAGACCTGGACCATCCTCGGCCGTGTGCTGACATCGGGCGAGGACCCGCTCGAGGGCGCCGTCGTATCCCTGGACACCCCGCTTTCGCCCTTCGGCTCCATCGTGATGGAGACCGGTCCGGGAGGGGAATTCGAGACCGAAATCAGCATCGTAGGCGGCAAGGCCATCCGCCTGAGGGGCCTCCTGTCCGCCAACAAGGCCGGGTACGTGGCTGGGCGGGAGATGCTGGATCTCGAAGCGAACAGGGGAGATGTGCCCATCGATATCGTGCTGCGCACGACCGACGAGGAGCCGGAAGGGATCACGCCGGAAGTGCTGATCGCCAGGTTCGCCCCTCGGCTGAAGGACGATGCCGCGGCGAAATACCCCGGGGAGGGGAGCAGCGAGGAATTTGAGCGCGGGTGCGAGGCTCTGATCGTCAAGCGCCAGGCGGTGGATGCGGTCCCCCTTCTGCAGACAGTGGCCGGGCGCACTCCCGATTGCCTGGAATGCCGCCTTCTGCTCAGTCTGGCGTTGCTCGACGCCGGCAGCTGGACCTCGGCCAACAACCGACTGGTCGAGGTTTCCGAGAAAAACAACGCGGAAGCCGCCCCCCGTCCCGAACCCGATATCCTCATGGGGGTGCTGCGGTCCTGGCGGGGGGAGATCAAGGACGCCGTCGCGTCCTACCTCCACGCGCTCGAATTCGAGCCCGGGAATGCCTTCGCCCTGCATGAACTGGGGCGCATGCTGGTGGCCCAGGGGAACTGGGAAGCCGCGGACCACTACCTGGAAAAAGCGATCCTGGCCGGGGCCGACGACGGCGCCCGGATCCTGCGGGCGGAGGCGCTGCTGGAACTCGGCGACGCGGCCGAAGCGAACCGGGAAATGGAGAGCTACCTCGAAAAGCGCAAGCTCAAGGTCCTCCCGCGTGATATCCGCGCCCTGCACTCCCGGTTGCACGACCGCCTGACCCTGCTTGCGCAGGAACAGGTCCGCTCGGTGATCGCCTATTCCCCCGGGGAACTCCTCGAGAGGTTTCCCGCGCTGCAGGGGCTGGAAGCGGCATCGGACCAGGGCCCGCTCGAAGATATCCTGGCACGGACGGGCGGCTGCGTGGAGGAGTTCTTCGCCAATATGACCAATACCGCTTCCCGGGAGCAGGTGCACCAGGAAAGGCTCCGCAAGGACGGCAAGGTCACCGACGCGCTCGATCAGGAGTTCATGTACATCATGCTGGCCGATTCCGGGGGCGAGGGTTTGGGGATCAAGGAATACCGGTCCACCGAATCGGGACGGGACACCACCATGGGGGGGCTCAAACACGGCTTCATGCTCACCTCGGGATTCGCCTCCGTCCCCTCGCTCTTCCACCCCGCCAACCGGAAGGGGGCCGACTTCCGCTATCTGGGCCGACAGGGGATCGACGGCCGGGAGACCGACGTGGTGGCTTTCGCCCAGAAATCGGAGAGCGCCAGGGCCATGACGCGCTTCATCACCGACAAGGGAAGCTCCCTGATTCTCGTGCACGGGCTGGCGTGGATCGATGTCGAAACCTCCCGCATCCTGAGGCTGTCCACCTACCTCCTCAATCCGCTTCCCGAAGTCCGCCTTCAGAAGCTGTCGACGGAAATCCGGTTCCATGGCATCGAATTCGCCGGGATCGACGAGCCGCTGTGGCTTCCCGAGCAGGTCGGGATTTCGGTAGACTGGCGCGGCCGCCTTCTGCGCAACCATCACCGTTACTCCGATTTCAAGATCTTCAACGTGGAAAGCCGGGACGAAAAGAAGAAGCTCACCGAGAAGGACGAGCAGCGCCTGAAGGAAATGTCGGCCGGACTGCCGGCCGACTCCGGGTCGGAAGCCCCGGCCGAGCCCCCGGCGGAGCCCCCGTCCGAACTCCGGTAAGAATCCCCGTTGCCGGACAGGTGCGCGAAAAGGGGTGTCCCCTCCCTTTTTTCAGTGTAAGATTCCCCCTTTGGTTCGACGGTTTTCCCCGGGCCCGACGGGGATGTGTGGCTCTGCAGGTTCAAGGGAAAGGATCGTGTGCATGCGTTTTTCGCAACGTGTTTTTTGCGGGGATCTGACCGCGGGGGATGTCGGGCGCCCGGTGCTTCTTGCCGGCTGGGTGGACGCCTTCCGGGATCACGGGGGTCTGCTCTTCGTCCACCTGAGGGACCGCAGCGGCATCGTCCAGGTGGTCTTCAGCCCCGAAATCGCCTCCGCCGAGGTCTGTCGGGAAGCGGCCGAACTGCGGGCGGAGTACTGCGTTTCCGTCACGGGCGAAGTCAGGAAACGGCTGGAGGGGACGGAGAACCCGAATATCGAAACCGGGGGCATCGAGGTGATGGCGACCGGGCTTACCGTGCTGTCGGAATCGGAGGCGCTTCCTTTCACGGTTTCGGACAAGGCCATGACCGCCGGTGGAACGTCGCTGCGGCGCGACGCCGTGGGGGAAGAGGTGAGGCTGGAGTACCGGTATCTCGACCTGCGCCGCGCCCCGATGCGGGACAACCTCGTCGCGCGGCACCGTATCTTCCAATGCGTCCGGCGGTTCCTCGATTCCCGGGGCTTCATCGAAATCGAAACGCCCATGCTGACGATGAGCACGCCCGAGGGGGCGCGCGATTACCTGGTCCCCAGCAGGGTGCATCCGGGGAATTTCTATGCCCTCCCCCAGTCCCCCCAGCTCTTCAAGCAGCTGCTCATGATCGGCGGGATGGAGCGTTATTTCCAGTTGGCCCGCTGCTTCCGCGACGAGGACCTGCGCCCCAACCGACAGCCGGAATTCACGCAGCTCGACCTGGAAGCGTCCTTCATCGACGAGGAGATTCTCTACAGCCTCATCGAGGAGCTCACGGTGGAAATGTTCGCCGTCGGGGGGATCGAGCTCCCGCGCCCCTTTCCACGCATGACGTATGAGGAGGCGATGGAAACCACCGGGAGCGACCGCCCGGACCTGCGCTTCGGCCTCCGTTTCGTCGACGTGACCGATGTCTTCCCCGGGACCGGCTACGCCATCTTCCGGCGGATCCTCGAGCAGGGGGGGTGCATCAAGGGGATCAACGTCAAGGGGGGATCGGGCCGGCTCAGCAAGAACGTGCTCCAGAATGAATACGCGAAGGAGATCGTGCCGTCGTTCGGGGGGCGCGGGATGACGTGGATGCGGGCGGAAGGGGGAAAACTGGAGTCCAACATCGTCCAGTTTTTCAGCGCGGACGAACTGGACGCCCTGCGGCGCAGGTTCGACGTCACCGACGGCGATGTCCTCATCCTGGTCGCCGATGCCTCGCCGAAGAGCGTCACCTCGGTCCTCGGCCAGCTGCGGCTCCACCTGGCGGAGCGCCTCGGATTGATTCCCGCGGGGAGCTTCAGCCCGGTCTGGATCACGGAGTTCCCCCTGTTCGAAGCCACCGGGGAGGGGGGGGTGACCTCCAGCCACCACCCCTTCACCGCCCCCGACCGTACCGATTTCGACCCGAAGAACATTGGAGAACTCCTGTCGCTTCGCTCCCGGGCTTACGACCTGGTCATGAACGGGGAGGAACTGGGGGGGGGGAGCATCCGCATCAGCGACCGCGACCTGCAGAGGAAGATCTTCACCGCCCTGGGCCTCGGCGAGGAGGAGACGCGGGAGAAGTTCGGGTTCTTCCTGCGCGCGTTCGATTTCGGCGCGCCGCCGCACGGCGGGCTCGCGCTGGGGATGGACCGCACGGTGTCGATGATCCTCGGGACCCCCTCGATCCGCGAAGTGATCGCCTTCCCCAAAAACCGCAGCGCCGCCTGCCCCATGACGGGAGCCCCGGCGAAGGTGAAACGGGAACAGCTCGCCGAACTGGGGCTGCTGAACCTGGGCGGGGCGGAGCTGTTGCGCGGTGCCGGCGGGGAGAAGACCCTGGTCGATCACCTCTCCTGGGTTTCGCGCATCGGCGTCGGCGCCGACGAGCGTCCGGCGGTGGAAGAGGTGCTCGGGCAGGCGGAGGAAATGGCCTCGGCGGCCGGGCGGAACGCGGGAACGGAAGAACCGGTCCGGACCGTTGTACCGGTAGCCAACCGCATGCGGCCGGGAGACGAGGCCAGGAGGAACGAGCTGGCCGAATCGGGGAAACTGCTCGAGAGCGCTCCCGAAGTCAAGGGAGGGTATTTCAAGGTAGTCGGCATCCTGGAATAGGAAAGGAAGGTTCATGGAATCCGTTTTCGTCTATCGCAACCCCGAGCCCGCCCCCCCCGGGGACGGCACCCTTGCGGGGCTGCGGGTGGCGGTCCAGCCGAATATCTCGGTAACGGGCTGGCCGACGGAGGCCGGCTCCCGGGCGCTGGAGCGTTACCGGGCGGTGGAGGACGCCACCCTCATCCGGCGGCTGCGCGCGGCGGGCGCTCACCTGTGCGGATCGACCCGGATGAGCGAATTCGGGTTCGGGCTCGAGGGGAGCCGGGCGGGCGAGAGCGTTGCCCGCGCCGAAGCCGACGCCGAACTGGTCCTGGACCTGATGGGCGAATGCCGGGCGGCCGGCCTGCGGGAGGGGGTGTGCGCCTTCAAACCCAGCTACGGGCTGATCTCGCGGCTGGGCATGATCGGCTTGATCCCGTCGATGGAATGTTGCGGGATCCTGTCCGGGAGGGTCGACGTCATCCGTAGGCTCCTGACCGTCATGGCCGGACCGGACGGTCTCGATTTTTCCCTGCCGGAGGAACCGCCCCCCGATTTTTCCCCCGGCGCCTGCCGTCCGGCGGCCGTCATCGGGGTCCTCGCCGAGGCCCGGGACCCGCTCCCCGAAACGGAGAGGCGGGCGTTCGATGCCGCCCTGGGGAAACTGGAGAGCGCGGGGTTTCTCCTCCGGGAGCTTTCGCTCCCGGATTTCGCCCTCTTTCCGCTCGTTCACGGCATCGTGGGCTCCGTCGAGGCCTCCTCCTCGGCCGGCCGGTACGATTCGGTGCGCTACGGGATCCGCGCCCCCGGAGCGGGGAACTGGAACGACATGTACCTCGAGTCGCGGCGGGAGGCCTTCGGCCTGGTGGTGAAGAGCTACCTGCTGCAGGGGGCGTTCTTCCAGTTCAAACGCTACGGCGCCTACGAAGACGCCTGCCGCATCCGCGCGCGCCTGCTCCCCGGCATGGACCGACTGCTCGGAGAGGCGGACCTCCTCGTTCTTCCCGCTCCCGGCGCGGCGCCGCGCGCCGGCCGTCTCGGGGAAGTCCTGGCGTCGTTCAACCTGTCGATGTTCGCCAACGTGACCGGTCAACCGGTCCTCTGCCTTCCCGCCGGTGAGCGGGGGGGGGCGGGAATTCAGCTGGCGGGCGCCCGGCGCGGGGACGCGCGGGTGCTGGAAGCGGGGGAGCGGCTTCTGAATCTGCGCGGGAGGGAGTGATGGAATTCGAAGCCGTCATCGGCCTGGAAATTCACGTGGAGCTCAATTGCGCCACGAAGATGTTCTGCGACTGTCCCAACCGTCCCGGCGACGAACCGAACCGGAACATCTGCCCCACCTGCCTCTGGCTTCCGGGCGCGGCGCCGAGGCTCGGCCGCGCGGCGCTCGAGAAGGCGGCCCTCGTTTCCCTGGGGCTGGGGGGAGAACTGCAGCCCAGGAGCGCGTTCGACCAGAAGGTGTACTACTACCCCGACCTGCCCAAGGGGTACCAGCTGTCACAGGCCCACCTCCCCCTTTCCCGCGGGGGCGGGGTCGAAATCGAGGACGGGCGGGGGGGGCGGAAAACGCTCCGCATCCACCATATCCACATGGAGGAGGATGTCGCCCGTCTGGTGCATGACACGGAGGGGCGCACCCCCGTCGGCCTTGTCGACTTCAACCGCGCCGGGGCGCCGCTGGTGGAAATCGTCACCGAGCCGGACTTCCGTTCCCCCTCCGAGGCGATGGAGTTCCTGAAGACGCTGCGCACCCGGGTGCGCTGCGCCGGGGCCTCCGACTGCAGCATGGACAACGGCACCATGCGCGTCGACGCCAATATCTCGATCCGCCCGCGGGGCTCCGCCGTGTTGAACACCAAGGTGGAGGTCAAGAATATGAACTCCGTCCGGCACGTGGGGGACGCCATCGCCTTCGAGATCGCCCGCCAGCGCGCCGCGGTGGAAGCCGGGGAGGAGGTGGTGCTGCACACGCGCCTCTGGGACCCGGACCGGAAGGCCACCCTCCCGATGCGGGGCAAGTTCGAGGGGCCCTGCGTGCCCGATCCCTCGGTCCCCGTCATCGAGCTCTCCCCCGAATGGATCGCGCGGATGCGGGCGAGGCTTCCGGAAATGCCCGATGCGCGGGCCGCGCGCATGGCGGCCGCCTGCGGATTTTCGGTCGAGGAGGCGCGCTTCCTGTGCGCCGAGACGGAGGTAGCGGAGTATTTCGAGGCCCTGGTGAGGGAAGGGGTCGCCCCGCGCATGGCCCTGCACTGGATGGCCACCCAGCTCCTGCCCGCGCTCAGGGAGAGGAAGCTCGACCCGGGCCGGTCGCCGGTCGATCCCGGGCGGCTGGCGGCGCTGCTCGGGATGCTTTCGCGGGGGGAGATTCATTCGGGAGCCGCACGGGAGGTGCTGCTCGGGATGTTCGAGTCGGAGGAAGCGCCCGAATCGCTCGTTAACACCGGTGCCCTGCGGCAGGAGTCCGATGCCGGGCGCCTGGCGGCCCTCGTGGACCAGGTCCTGTCCCATCATCCGGCCGCCGTCCGGGATATCCGCCGCGGCCAGGGGAGGGCCATCGGTTTTCTGATCGGCCAGGTCCTGCAGGCTTCGGGCGGGAGGGCCAACCCGCGGGTGGTCCGGGAGCTGCTGCACCAAAGACTCTCCAGCGGGGACGGACCAGGATAACCGTTGTCGTATGAATGGCTGCGGGAAACCTGGACGCCGCCGGCCATTTCCGGCTGAAACAAATCCCCGCCAAAGATGTCTGAGGGAGTGTCGGCCTTTTTTTTTACGACCACACATTCGCGGGAGGACACGTCATGAGACCGAAACCGTGGCTATGGCTTCTGACCTTTGCACTTTTGGCGGGATATCCGGCCGCCGCCCAGCGCGGCCAGGACCGGGACGACCGGAACCGGGGCAACCGCACTTCCCAGGAGGAGAGGGAAGCCGCGCGGGAGCGGGAGCGGGAGTGGCGCGAATACCTGAAGGAGCGGAGGAAGGCGTACAAGGAGGAGGCGCAGGCGACGCGGGAGGAACGGCGTGAGTTCGAGCAGTACCTGCGCGGCCGTTCGAAGGACGAGCGTGAAGCCCTCAGGGAGCGGG
>JAAYCX010000058.1 GCA_012729555.1 Acidobacteriota bacterium | reverse complement strand
GTTCACGTGTTACTCACCCGTTTGCCACTTTACTCGTGGAGCAAGCCCCACTTTCTCGTTCGACTTGCATGTGTTAGGCACGCCGCCAGCGTTGATTCTGAGCCAGGATCAAACTCTCCAATTATAATTCGAAGAGTCCCGAATTTCGAAAAATCCGGGTTACTGGTTTACTATGTGTTATGGAATGGATGTTTCGGACACGCACTATCTAGTTTTCAAAGATCTAGGCAGTTATTCATCATAGTATGTGCAACCCGGTTTGTCAACCTCTACCGAAGTTTCACTCGACCTATGATTGACGAAGGATTTGCCCAATCAGAAGACTGAGAGAATCCAGCCTCTCGACTTCAATCTCTTGCCGTCTCGAAGCGTGATGCATATTAGCCGCAACCGTTTCGCTTGTCAAGAGAGTGAAGCAAAATCTTTCAAATAAGCTGCACAAACTCAATCTCAATGACTGAGGATCCGAATAGTACCGGCGGGTCCGGAGATTGTAAAGGCCAAAATGAGATTTTTCTGCGATCGCATGCATTTTTTCCTCAGGCCTCGGCCGGACGGGCCGCCTGATTAGACGATATCAACTAGGGTAAAAAGGATTTAGGTCGCAGATGCCAGCCTGTCGAACATCAGGGCGATGGCACGCCAGTAAAGCCGGTGCTCCTCGGCCAGAATGCGGGCGGAAAGGGTTTCCTCGGTGTCGCCGTCCTCGACCTCCACCGCCCGCTGCATGAGGATGGGCCCGCTGTCCACCCCCTCGTCCGCCAGGTGGACCGTGCACCCGGAAATCTTCACGCCATACTCCAGCGCCTGGCGCTGCGCGTGGAGCCCGGGGAAGGATGGGAGCAGGGAGGGGTGGATATTCATGATGCGCCCCGGATAGGCGTCGAGCAGCACCGGGGTGACGATGCGCATGAAGCCCGCCAGGCAGACGAGGGCGGGCCGGAAAGGCTCGAGCGTCCGCCCGAGCAGCCGGTCGTATTCCTCTCGTCCCATCCCGCGCGAAGGCAGGCAGACAGCGTCCAGGCCGAACTCCCGGGCACGCTCGAGACCCACGGCGTCGGCGCGGTTGCTGATCACACAGCAGATCTCGGCCTCGAGGTCCCCGCGCTCGATCGCCTCGTGGATGGCGACGAAGTTGGACCCCCGGCCCGAAAGAAGTACTGCGATTCTCCTGTTTTCCATCCGCCTCCTTCCGCGCCGCCGGGCGCATCCCCGCGGGCTCCGGCTAATCCTCTTCCCTGTCGAACAGGCTCTTCTGCTTTTCCTCGGGCGCCACCTCGGTCGGATAGCGGTCGGTAAAACACGCCGAACAGTATTGTTTCCGGTCGTCGACGGCCCGGAACACCGATTGGAGGCTCAGGTAACCAAGCGAATCGGCGCCGATGAACCTGCAGATGTCCTCCACAGATTTCATCGAGGCGATCAGTTCGTGCCGGGTGGGGATATCGATACCGTAATAGCAGGGGGCGATGACGGGGGGCGCGGTTATGCGCATGTGAATTTCCCGCGCGCCCGCGGCGCGGACGATCTGCACGATCTTCCGGCTGGTGGTCCCCCTGACGATGGAGTCGTCGATCAGGATGACGCGCTTCCCCCGGAGAATCTCGCGCACCGGGTTGAGCTTCACCTTGACCCCGAAATTGCGGATCGACTGCCTGGGTTCGATGAAGGTGCGCCCGACATAGTGGTTGCGGATCAGCCCGAACTCCAGGGGAATGCCGCTCTCCCGGGAATAGCCGATGGAGGCCGACACCCCGGAATCGGGTATCGGCACCACCACATCGGCGTCCACCGGGTGCTCGACGGCCAGGTGCCGCCCCATCTCCCTCCGGCTGCTGTTGACCGTCCGGCCGAAGACGATGCTATCGGGGCGGCTGAAGTAGATATGCTCGAAAACGCAGAAGGCGGGCCTCTCCTTCGGCAGCGGCATCTCCGACTCCAGGCTCTTTTCCTCGATCCGCACCACTTCCCCGGGCTCCACATCCCGGACATACTCCGCGTCTATCAGGTCGAAGGCGCAGGTCTCGGAGGCGATGGCGTAGGAGCCGTTGACCTGCCCCAGGCAGAGGGGGCGGAAGCCGTGCGGATCCCGGGCCGCGAGCAGGTACTCCGGTGTGAGCAGCGCCAGCGAGTAGGCCCCCTGGACCATCCTGAGCGCCTCCACGAAAGCCTCCGGGAGGGTGCGCCGCCTGGACCGCGACATCAGGTGCAGGATGACCTCGCTGTCGCTCGTGGAATGAAAGATCGCGCCGTCGCGCTCGAGTTCCCGGCGCAGCTGCGGCGCGTTGGTCAGGTTGCCGTTGTGGGCGAGCGCGATCGGCCCGCGCCAGCAGTCGATCAGGATCGGCTGGGCGTTCCAGGCGGCGCTTCCGCCGGCCGTGGAATAGCGCACGTGCCCCAGTGCGGAATCCCCGGGCAGGCGCCCCAGACGGTTCTCGTCGAAGACGTCCGCCACGTATCCCATCCCCTTTTCCAGGTGGAGCTTGTGACGGTCCGAGGTGGCGATCCCGGCGGATTCCTGACCCCGGTGCTGAAGGGCGTATATTCCCAGGTAGGCGATCCTGGCGGCCTCCGGGTGGGAAACGATGCCGAAGACGCCGCACTCCTCTTCCAGTTTGTCCCAGGGTTCCATAGGCAGGATCCAGACCAGTTCTTGTCGTCAGGGCCGCGGTCCCGCCGGGCACACGCCCGCGGGGCCTCGAGTTTCTCCCCGGCACCCCCGGGAGGCTTCCGGCGTTCCGGCAATATTATACACAATCCCTTCCGCGGCGCCCGGCGAAAACCGGGGGGCGGCCGCATCTTTGGCTTCGCCTTCGGCGGGCCTTGATATACCATAGGGGTTGGCCCAGAAAACGGACGGCGTGGCGCGGGATCGATGTTCATCGACGCGACGCGCAGGCAGGCACAGAAAGGATATCGGCTCATGGCTGACATGGATGGGAGCATCGAAACCAAGGATTTCCACCCGGACATTCCGTCGCGCAACACCCCCTTCTTCCTCAAGGGTTCGGGCGCGCTCGACTGGGGCATGCAGAGCCGCCTCGCCAGGATTTTCAGCGCCTCCTCGGGCAGAACCGTGATGCTGGCCATCGACCATGGGTATTTCCAGGGCCCGACGACGGGGCTGGAACGGGTGGACGTCAACATCGTCCCCCTGCTCCCTTACGCGGACGCGCTCATGCTGACCCGCGGCATCCTCCGCACGACCATCCCCCCCTCCTTCGCCCGGGGGACCGTGCTGCGGGCGAGCGGCGGCCCCAGCATCCTCAAGGAGCTGTCCAACGAACAGATCGCCGTGGACATCGAGGACGCGCTGCGGCTCAACACCGCGGCCATGGCGGTGCAGGTTTTTGTCGGCGGGGAATTCGAAACGCAGTCGATTCATAACATGACGCGCCTCGTGGACCTCGGCAACCGGCACGGCGTCCCTGTGCTCGGAGTCACCGCGGTCGGGAAAAACATGACGCGCGACGCCCGGTATTTCCGCCTCGCGTGCAGGATATGCGCGGAACTGGGGGCGCATTTCGTGAAGACCTATTACGTGCCGGAAGGCTTCGAGACCGTCACCGCGTCCTGCCCCGTCCCCGTCATCATGGCCGGAGGGAAGAAACTCCCCGAGACGGAGGCCCTCGAGATGGCGTACCGCGCCGTCAGCGAGGGGGCCGCCGGAGTCGACATGGGAAGGAACATCTTCCAGTCGGAGGCCCCCGCCGCCATGATCCAGGCGGTGAGGCTGGTGGTCCATGAGAATGCAAAGCCCGCGGAGGCTTTCGAACTGTTCCAGGACCTGAAAAACCGGCAGGCGTAGCCGGCGGACCGGGCTCGGGCGGGGCCCCTCCGCCCCCGGGCAAGTCTAAGAGGGGATCACCCAGACGAGGACAGCATGATCAACCGCTGGTCGGACGACAGGGCCGCTCAATTCATCGAACAATACCGCAAGAAATACGGCGAGGACCTGGCCGTCGGCCTCTACGTGGCCTCCCTGATCGGAGCCGAGACCCGATTGGTGCTGCACGGCGGGGGCAACTCCTCCGTGAAAACGGTCCGGACCAACCTCCTGGGCGAAACCGTCCGGACTTTGTTCGTCAAGGCCTCCGGTTACGACATGGCATCCATCGAACCGGACGGATACACGGGACTGGAACTGGACTACGTGGGAAAACTCCGGTCCCTGGAAAAGCTGTCCGACGAGGACATGGTCAACGCCTTCCGCACCCATTGCCTCGACGCCCGGGCGGCCACGCCGTCCATCGAGACCCTCGTCCACGTTTTCGTCCCGGGTAAATTCGTCGACCACACCCACCCCGATTCCATCCTGGCGCTCACGAACCAGGTGGAGGGGGAAAAGCATCTGCGCGCCGCCCTGGGCGAAGGCGTTTCGATCCTCCCGTACGCCCATCCCGGGTTCCCCCTGGCCAGGGCCGTGGCCGCCGAACTCGAACGGAACCCGGGGGCGAGGGCGATGGTCCTGATGCGGCACGGGCTTCTCACCTGGGGGGAGACCGCCAGGGAATCGTACGACACCACCATCGCCCTGGCCTCCCGGGCGGAGCAGTACGTGGAGCAGCACGCCCGGAAACCGGTGATCACCGCGGCCGCCACTCCCCTCCCCCTGGCCCTTCAGCGGCTGGCCGCGGCGGCCCCCGTGATCCGGGGCCTGCTGGCCCGGCCCACCGGGAATCCCGACCGCCCCTGGGACCGCGTCATCGTGCGTCCGCTGATCAACAGGAAGATCCTGGATCTCGTCGATTCGGGATACGCGCGGGAGTTCGCCGCAACGCCCCCCCTGACGGCCGACCACCTCATCCGGACCAAGCCCTCCTACCTCTGGGTCGAGAATCCCCCGTTCGAGGACCCCGCGGCGTTCGGCGAAAAGGTGGCGCAGGGGATCCGCGATTACGCCGCCGCCTACGACGCCTATGTCGACAGGTTCTCGCGCAGCCGCCCGGAAGGGATCGAGGCGGCCGATTCCCTGCCCCGGGTGATCCTCATCCCCGGCCTCGGGGCGATCGCCGCGGAAGGGAGCGCGGCCGCCGCCGACATCGCCAGGGACATCGCCGAGCACACGCTGGAGGTCAAGGCCCAGATCGCGGCGATGGGCGATTACCGGGGGATGGAGGAAAGGGATATCTTCGAAATGGAATTCCGGGCGATCCAGCGCCGGAAGCTCCACGCGCGCCCTTCGCCGCCGCTGGCCGGGCACGTGGCGCTGATCACCGGCGCCGCGGGCGCCATCGGCGCCGGCATCACCCAGGAACTGCTGGAACAGGGATGCCATGTCGCCGTCACCGACCTGGACGGCGACCCGCTGCACCAGTTCACCGAGGAGATGCGCTCGCTGTACGGGCCGCGCGTCCTGGGGATCGCGCTCGACGTCACCGACTCGCAATCGGTCGCGGACGCCTTCGGCTCCGTGATCGGCGCGTGGGGCGGCATCGACCTCGTGGTTCTCAACGCGGGCATCGCCCATGTCGCCCCTATCGAGGACATGGACCTCGAGACCTTCAGGAAAACCGAAAGAATCAACATCGAGGGGACCCTCCTCATGCTGGCCGAATCGGCGCGCCTGTTCAGGAGGCAGAACACCGGGGGGGACATCGTCATGGTCTCGACCAAGAACGTCTTCGCCCCGGGGGCCAACTTCGGCGCCTACAGCGCGACCAAGGCCGCCGGGCACCAGCTGGCCCGCATCGCGAGCCAGGAACTGGCGCCGATGGACGTGCGCGTGAACATGGTCGCGCCCGACGCGGTGTTTTCCCACGGCGCCCGGAAATCGGGGTTGTGGCTGGAGGTCGGCCCCGAAAGGATGAGCGCCCGCGGACTGAGCGCGGAAGGCCTGGAGGAATATTACCGGAACCGGAACCTGCTCAAGGCGAAGATCACGGCGCGGCACGTGGGCAGGGCCGTCCTTTTCTTCGCCACGCGCCAGACCCCCACGACCGGCTGCACCCTTCCGGTCGACGGCGGGCTTCCGGACGCCACGCCAAGATAGCCTGGCGCCACGCCAGGATACCCTGGCGCCACGCCAAGATAGCCTGGCGCCACGGCACGTGGCCCACGCTAAAGGATATATGATCGGTCAATTGAGAGGAAAGCTGCTGGCCAAGAGCCCGAACCTTCTGCTGGTCGACGTGGGGGGGGTGGGCTACGAAGTGATCATCCCCCTGACCAGCTTCTACGAACTCCCGGAAGAGGGGAACGAGATCACGCTCAAGATCCACACCCACGTGCGGGAAGACGCGCTCCTCCTTTTCGGTTTCCGGTCGCGGAGCGAGAAGAGCCTTTTCCTGAAGCTGATCTCGACGAGCGGCATCGGCCCCAAGCTCGCGATCACGATCCTTTCCGGGGCGCGGGTGGAAGAGCTGGCCGCGGCGGTGGCTGAGGGGAACGTCCCCCGCCTCACCTCCATCCCGGGCGTGGGGCGTAAGACGGCGGAGAGGATGATCCTCGAGCTCCGGAGCCAGATGACGCCGTTCCTCCTGCCCGAGCACGCGGAAGCGGCCCGGCAGGGAACGCCCGGCGGGGCCCTGGAAGAGGATGTCGTTTCGGCGCTGACCAACCTGGGCTACCCCCGGGCGGCGGCGGAGAAGGCCCTGTCCCTGACGCTGCGCGAGCCCGAATGCGGGCGGACGTTCGAGGAAATTCTGCGCAACACGCTCCGGCGGCTGGCCGGTTGACACGGTTTTAGGCTATGACAGAACGCACCTTCACACACGCCCTGCTGAACCCGACCCCGGTTTCGGACGAGAAGACCTACGAGCAGAGCCTGCGCCCCCAGACCCTGGCCCAGTACATCGGCCAGCAGAAGGTCAAGGACAACATCGAGATCAGCATCCAGGCCGCGCTCAAGCGCCGGGAGGCGCTGGACCACGTCCTGCTCTACGGCCCCCCGGGACTGGGGAAAACCACCCTGGCGACCATCATCGCCGGGGAGATGAACGTCAACGTCCGCACGACCAGCGGCCCCGTCATCGAGAAGCGGGGAGACCTCGCCGCCATCCTCACCAACCTGCAGGCCAGCGACGTGCTCTTCATCGACGAGATCCACCGGCTGCACCCCTCCATCGAGGAGATCCTCTACCCGGCGATGGAGGACTTTTACATCGACATCGTGATCGGCGAGGGGCCGGGAGCCCGCAGCATCAAGATGCCGCTCCCCCGCTTCACCCTCGTGGGCGCCACCACGCGGGCGGGCCTGCTGACCGCTCCCCTGAGGGGGCGTTTCGGCATCATCCATCGCCTGGAGTTCTACACCCACGCGGACCTGTGCACCATCGTCGAGCAGTCGGCCCTGACGCTGGGGGTCCCGATCGATCATGACGGCGCGCTCGAAATCGCCTCGCGGAGCCGGGGGACCCCCCGCATCGCCAACCGCCTCCTCCGTCGCGTGCGGGATTTCGCCGAGGTACGGAGCGACGGCCGGATCACCCGCCCCGTGGCCATGCAGGCGCTGGAGATGATGGACGTCGACACCTACGGCTTCGATGAAATCGACCGCAAGCTGATGCTGACGATCCTGGAAAAATACAACGGCGGGCCGGTGGGGGTGGGATCGCTTTCCGCCGCCATCAACGAGGACGAGGACGCCATAGAGGACATCTACGAACCGTACCTCATCCAGATCGGCTTTCTCGACCGCACCCCCCGGGGGCGGATGGCGACCCGGAAGGCCTACGAGCATTTTCAGATCACGCTGCCCGGGAACCAGAAGAACCTCTTCTAGCGGCGGCCCAGCCGACGGCACCGCCAGGAAGGGGATTGATCTCGGCCCGCGGGTTGTGGTATCGAACCTAGCCTGGGAATCAGGCGCTATTATAAACCGGGGGGCCCCGGGCTTCCTGAAAGGAGACAGGATATGACAGCAAAGCTCATCAAGGGAACGGAGATCCGCGAGGAGATCCTGAAGGAAATCGAACAGGAGGTCCAGGACATCAAGGCGAAGCACGGCAAGGTCCCCGGCCTGGTCACCATACTCGTGGGAAGCAACCCGGCTTCGATCTCCTACGTCACCCTGAAGATCCAGACGGCGGAGAGGCTCGGCTTTCACGAGATCCAGGACAACCAGCCCGAGACCATTTCCGAAGCGGACCTGCTGGCCCTCATCGACAAATACAACAGGGACGAGTCGATCCACGGGATCCTGGTCCAGCTCCCCCTCCCCAAGCACATCGACGAGAAGAAGGTGATCAACGCCATCGACCCCGACAAGGACGTGGACGGATTCCATCCCGTGAACGTGGGGCGCCTCATGATCGGCGGCTCGGAGCTGAAGTTCCCCCCCTGCACCCCGGCCGGAATCCAGGAGATGATCGTACGCGCCGGCATCGAAACCAAGGGGGCGGAGGTCGTCGTGGTGGGACGTTCGAACATCGTCGGCAAGCCGATCGCCAACCTGATGCTGCAGAAGGGCCCCGGCGCCAATTCCACGGTGACCATCGCCCACACCGCGACCAAGGACCTGGCCTTCCACTGCAAACGGGCCGACATCCTGATCGTGGCCGCGGGCGTCCCCGGCCTGGTGAAGCCCGAATGGATCAAGCCGGGCGCGTGCGTCATCGACGTGGGCGTCAATCGCGTGGGCGAAAAGAAGAGTGAAAAGACGGGCAGGATGGTGGCCATCCTCAGGGGGGACGTGGACTTCGACGCCGCCAAGGAGATCGCGGGCTTCATCACGCCGGTCCCCGGCGGGGTCGGCCCCATGACCATCACCATGCTGATGAAGAACACCCTGAAATCGCTGAAGTACGCGCTGGGGATCGCCTGATCCCTCGCGGCGGGGTATGCGAGAGGGGCCGGGGCCACCCGGCCCCTTTTTGTTTTCCCCCGCGCAGCGCTATCGATAGTATACTGGGGGCCATGGCAGAACCGGGAGAACCGCAGGACCAGGCCCGCCGGCTGCAGGCCGCGATCGAAACCGTCGTGCGCGGAAAGCCGGACGCGGTCCGGCTCGCGCTCGTCTGTCTTTTCGCCGAAGGGCACCTCCTCATCGAGGATGTCCCCGGGGTCGGGAAAACCACCCTGGCCCAGTCGCTCGCCCGCGCGGTCGATTGCTCCTTCCGCCGCATCCAGTTCACGAGCGACCTGCTCCCCTCGGACATCATCGGCGTCTCCATCTTCGACCGGGAGGAACGCGATTTCGTCTTCCGCCGGGGGCCGCTGTTCGCCAACATCGTCCTCGCGGACGAGATCAACCGCACCACCCCCAAGACCCAGAGCGCCCTGCTTGAAGCCATGGGGGAGGGGCGCGTGAGCGTCGACAACCGCACGCACCCCCTGCCGCAGCCGTTCATGGTGATCGCCACCCAGAACCCGGTGGAGTTCCACGGCACCTACCCCCTCCCCGAATCGCAGCTCGACCGTTTCCTGCTCCGGGTCCGGATGGGTTACCCGGAAGCGGGCGCCGAAAAGGAGATCCTCCGCCTCGCGCACGGTTCCACGTCCGAGTCCCCGCTCCCGAGCGTGATGACGGGCGAGGATCTCATGCGCTGCCGGGAATCGGTCCGTCGCGTCCGGGTCGACGACTCCCTGCTCGATTACATCCTGGCCCTGGTGGACTCCACGAGGCGGTCGGAGTACCTGCTCACGGGGGCGAGCCCCCGGGGGTCGCTCGCACTCCTCGGCGCGGCGCGGGCCGAGGCCTTTCTCGACCGGCGCGATTACTGCACCCCCGACGACATCAAGCGGCTGGCCCTGCCGGTGCTGGCCCATCGCGTGGTGGTCGGTTCCAGCTATTCCTCTCCCCATGAAAGGAGCCGGGAGGCCGAGGCGATTCTTGCGGAAATACTCGAGAGCATCGAAATCCCGCTCTGACGGGGTCCCGGGGGAGTCCGGGGAAGGCGGCGACCGGAGAATTTTCCCCCTTTCCTTCTCCGTCACCGCGGCGGGCGGGCTGTACATCCTTCTCCTGCTGCCGCTCTCCCTGGCCGCCATCCGGACGGGGAACAACCTGCTCGTCATCGTCCTGGCCGCCATGCTCGCAGCCGTCCCCGTGTCAGGGCTTGTTTCGCTCGCCTCCCTCAAGCGCCTGTCGCTTTCGCTCGAGATGCCCGAAAACGTCTTCGCGGGTGAACGGGTGGCCCTCAAGGTCGCCGTGAAAAACCGGAAAAGGGTGCTCGCCTCCTTCTCCCTCCGGGTGGAGGAGCGGGGGACCCCCGGCGCGCCTCCCCTGCTCCGGCGCCTCCGCGCCGCGCTCCCGCGACACCGGAAGCGGGACGGGGCGGCCGGGACGCCCGACGGCCTCATGGACCGGCCGGCCTATTTCCCGGTGGTGGGACCCGGCGAAAGCCGGACCGCGCTGGTCCTGAGGTCCTTCCCCCGTCGCGGCCGTTACACCCTTCACGGCTTCCGGGTGTCCACCCGCTTCCCTTTCGGGCTCTTCGAACGGGCCAGGCTCGCCCGCGCGGAGGGGGAAGTCTTCGTCTACCCATCGCCGCGGTCGATCTCCCCCTTTTTCCATCTTCTCCCCTTCCTCCCGGGGGCGCTGGAAAGCGCCCGCCCCGGCCCGGGGGAGAACCTCCGCTCGATACGCCGGTACCGGGAGGGGGAAAGCGCCAGGATCATCGACTGGAAAGCCACCGCCAAAACGCTCCGGCTCATGGCGCGCGAGTATGCGCGCGAGGAGGAGAGCAGGTTCTGCCTGATCCTGGATACGCGCGCCCATGCGCCGCGCACCGCGGCGGGCGGCGAGGCCTTCGAAAAGGCCGTGTCCATGGCCGCCGGAATCGCATCCCATTTCATCGAGGAGGGGACCGCCATCGCCTTTCTCTCCCCGGCGGCGTACCTCGCCCCGGGCGGAGACGCGCGGCATCTGGACCGGATCCTCCGGGAGCTGGCCGTGATCGCCCAGGACGAGGCGCCTGCAGCGGAAACCGTCGGGCCCTGGGAACCCGGGGCGTTCCGGGACGCCGCCCCGCTGCCCGAACTGGAAGGGATTTTTTCCGATAAGCATTACAAGATCATCCTGACCCCCCGCCCCAGGGGGACCTTCCCGGCGGCCGTATGGCGGTCGGCGCACGTGATCTTTTTCGACCAGCTATGACCTTTTGGCGCTGTTTCAAGGTGTCCTCCTATGGCCTGGCCGGGTCCGGTTTCGGCGCGCTGGCCTCGACCGGGGCGCTCCCCCCCGCCGCCGTCGCCCTCTTTTCGATCGTCTTCGCCCTCAGCTGGTTTCTGGACCCCCGCGCGCTCCGCCGGTCGCTCCCGCCCCGGATCGCCGGCAGCCTCCTGCCGCTCTGTATCGCGTTCGCCGCGATCGACGGCGCCTGGCTGTCGCGTTCGTGGCCGGCCGCGCTGGTGCACCTGCTGCCGCTCGTCACGGCGGTGCGCCTCCTCGTCCGCGCGCGGGAGGGGGACCACGGCGTCCTCGCGCTCCTCGGCCTCGCCCAGCTCCTGGCCGCCGCCACCCTGACGGGAAACCTCGTTTTCCTCTTCTGGTTTCTCCTCTTCCTCCCTTCGGCCAGCGCCTTCCTGATCCTGCTGGAAATGCGCCGGGGCCACGGCAGGAGCCTCCGCCGGACGCCGGCCCCCGCCGCCGCCCCCCCCCCGGCCCCACAGCGGGCCGAACCCGACATCGTCGTCCCCTTCCCCGCAGGCGCCTTTGCCTCCGCCTTCATCGGGGTCGCACTGCTGCTTCTGGCCGGAGCGATCCCCCTCTTCTTCCTGCTGCCGCGGGTCACCCTCGGACTCTACCGGCAGCCGGCCGGACCGACCCGTTTCGTCACCGGGTTCTCGGACCGGGTGCAGCTCGGCCGCGACGGCCGGCTCGAGCCATCGGACACCCTGGTGATGCGCGTGAGAACAGACCCGCCGGACCCGCGGCGGGAGCTGCGCTGGCGGGGGCTGGCGTTCGACCATTTCGACGGCCGGGCCTGGACCCGCAGCGACACCGGGACCCGGCCCGTCCCCGTCCAGGGGCGCTTTTACAAGCTGGAGGAGACCGCGCAGGGGACCCGGTGGATCGAGCAGACCTACTTCCTGGAGTCGCTCGACACCCCCGTGGTTTTCCTCCTCGGCCGGGCCCTGGCCGTCGGCCGCGAAGCGGGCGCCCTCGGGCGCGACGCTTCGGGCAACCTGTACGCGCAACGCCCCCGCGGCTCCAGGCTGAGCTACACCGTCCTCTCCGACGCCGTCGAGCCCGACCCGGCGGCGATCTCCGACCTGTTCCCGGTCCCGAAGGAGATCGGGAGAAAATACCTGCAGCTGCCCGACCTGGACCCCGCGATCGCCCGCCTGGCCAGGGAGGTGACCCGCGCCGCTTCCGGCCGCTACGCGCGGGCGCTCGCCCTCGAGCAGCACCTGCGCCGCGGCTACACCTACTCCCTGGAACTGGACGGGCTTGCCGGTCCCGACCCCCTGGCCGCGTTCCTGTTCGAGGCGGGAGAGGGTCACTGCGAATATTTCGCCTCCGCCCTGGCCATCATGATGCGCCAGGTGGGGATCCCCTCCCGCCTCGTCAACGGGTACCGCGCCGGGGACTACAACCCCTTCGGCGGCAACTGGACCGTCCGGCAGCGGCACGCGCACAGCTGGGTCGAGGCCTGGCTCCCCCCCTACGGCTGGATCGAATTCGATCCCACCCCCTCCCCCCCTCCCCCGTCCCGTCATGCGTTCGTGCGGGCGCTCACCGATATCGGGGACGCCGTCGGCCTCTGGTGGTGGGCGGGGGTCGTCCGCTACGATTCCTCCAGACAGCATCGCGTCGCCGGCCGGGCAGCGGCCTGGGTGACGGAACTCGGCGGCAGGGCGGCGGCGGCCGGACGCCTGGTCCGGGACCGCTGGCCCGGCCGCCTCCTTGCGCGCTCCCCCGACCACCCGCCCCGGATCCCCTGGCGGTGGGCAATATGGCTGGCACTCCCCTTGCTGCTGGCGGCGCCGCCGGTCCGCAAAGCCCTGCTCCGCGCCCGGGCGCGCCTCCGGCGCCGGAAACTTCCCCGCGCCACGGCCGTCTACCTCGAAACCCTGGACCTTCTCGAGGCGCGCGGGTTCGGCCGCCGGCGGGGGCAGACGCCCATGGAGTTCGCCCGCAGCATGGAACCGCATCCCGCCGCCGCCCCGCTCGTCGAACTGACCGGCCTCTACTACGCCGCGCGCTTCGGCAATCCCGCCCCCCCGGCGCCCGGACCCGGTTTCGCCCCCCCGCTCCGCTCTCTCCGGAGCGCCCTTAAAAAAAACCCGGAATCCCCGATATAAGACCTTCTCCCCGGATCGCCCGATGTGCCATTATTCGCGGTCCCGAGGGGAGGGTTCGGCCGTGGAAAAGGATTTTGGCGGGAAAGGGTCCCGGCGCTCCGACGCCCCGGTGGAGGCCGTCGACGCCGGACGCCGGGCCCTCCTGGTCCGGGGGGTCGTGCAGTCGGTCCACCCGGATGACGCCGCCACGGGGTACTGGAGCCGGATGCTCCCCGGCAGCGCGCCCGGGAGCGCCCTGCTGCTCGGCATGGGGGGCGGAACCGTGGCGCGGCTGATCGAGAGGACCTTCGGCCCGACGGCCATCACCGGGGTCGACGAGTCCGCCGCGATGCTCTCGGCCGCGGCCGCATTCGGGGCGCCGCCCGGGCGGGCGCGCATCATCGAGGGCGACGCCTTCGTCTTTCTCCGCGCCGACGCCGCTCGCTACGGCTTCATCGCCGTGGACCTCTACCGGGCCGAAAAGTTCGACCGGGGCGTTCTCGCCCTCCCTTTTCTGCGCGCGCTCTGCGACCACCTGCAGCCGGGCGGCACGGCCGCCTTCAACCTGATGGAGGACCGGGCGCTGGCCCGGTCGCTCGCCCGCATCGAGCGCGTGTTCGAGCGCCTGCGCCTGTCGCCCGCCGGGGGCAACGTCGTCTTCCACGGCCGGCCCCGGCCGGATGCGCAGCCGCGGGGGAAACGGCCGTCCTATTGTCCTTGAACCCGCCCGGCGCCGGGCTTACACTTTCACCTCCCGGAGATCGCGCATTGGCCAGAATCGGTTTCATCAGCCTGGGGTGTCCCAAAAACCTCGTCGACAGCGAGGTCATGATCGGTCTGCTCGAAAGAGAGGGGCACGCGATCACCCCGGATGCGGAGCGAGCCGAAATCCTCATCATCAACACCTGCAGCTTCATCGGGGACGCCAGGCGCGAATCGATCGACGCCGTCCTCGCCGCCGGCGAGCTGAAGAAATCGGGAAGCCTGCGGCGGCTGATCGTCACCGGGTGCCTCCCGGAACGGTACGCGCGCGAAATCCGGATGGAGTTGCCCGAAATCGACGCCATCCTGGGGGTCAACCAGATCCCCCTGATCGCGCGCGCGGTCAGGGGGGAGGCCCTCCCCCCCCCCGACTCTTTCGGCCGGCGCGACGCCGATCTCTACCTGTACGACCACACCACCCCCCGGACCCTGTCGGGCCCGCCCCACGCCGCCTACATGAAGGTGTCCGAGGGGTGCGACCACCGCTGCGCCTTCTGCGTCATCCCCAGGATACGCGGGCGCTTCCGGAGCCGCAGCCTGCCGTCGCTCGTAAGCGAAGCCGAACAGCTCGCCGCGCGCGGGGTGCGCGAGATCACGCTGGTTTCCCAGGACACCACCGCCTACGGCTCCGACCTGGGGATGAAGGACGGGCTGGCCCGGCTCCTGCGGGAGCTCGGCCGGGTCGAGGCCATCGGCTGGATCCGTTTCCTGTACATCCACCCCGACCGCGTCAGCCGGGAGTTGATCGAGGCCGTCAACTCCAGCCCCAGGATCTGCCGCTACATCGACATGCCCCTGCAGCACGCCAGCGGCGCGGTGCTGCGGGCGATGCGGCGCGCGGGGAACCGTTCGACCTTCACCCGCATCATCGAGCGCCTGCGCAAGGGGATTCCCGGGGTCACGCTGCGCACGACCCTGATCGTCGGTTTCCCGGGGGAGACGCGGGCCGATTTCCTCGAACTGAAGGAATTCTGCCGCGAAATGGAATTTGACCGCCTTGGAGTCTTCACATATTCGGATGAAGAGGATACGATAGCGTGCGGCCTCGGGCCGAAGGTCTCCCGGAGGACGGCCGAGCGGCGGCGCAGGATCCTCATGGAGCAGCAGGCCGAAATCTCCCGGCGCAAGAACCGGGAGCTGGTCGGCAGGCGGTTGGAGGTTCTGGTCGAAGGCCCGGCCGAGGAAAGCGACCTGCTCCTGGAGGGAAGGCTCCGGTCCCAGGCGCCCGGGATCGACGGCGTCTGCCTGATCAACGATTCCGAGGTCGGCGAGGTCCGCGCCGGCCAGTTCCGGACTCTCCGGATCACCCGTGCCCTGGAACACGACCTGCTGGGCACCATCGTCGCCTAGGTGAGGGACCGAATGATTGTCCGCTGTCCCCGCTGCGGGAAGGAAACGGAAATGACGGGAAACCCGCATCGGCCCTTTTGCGGCGAGCGCTGCAAACTGGTGGACCTGGGGAACTGGGTCACCGGGGCCTACCGGATCGCGGGGAAAGAGGACGAAGACGAGGACGGCCAACCACCGGCGCCTCCGGAAGAGCTGGAATGAAGAACCGCCTGGCGTTCATCATCGGAACCGTGTTTTACATCGGGCGGATTCCCGGGGCTCCGGGAACCTACGCCTCCATCGCCGCGAGCCTGGCCTTTTACCTGATCCACGCGCCTTCGCACTGGGTCCGGCCGGAACTTCACATCAGCGCCATCTGCCTCGTCACCTTCGCCGGCATCCTGGCCTCCGATGCGATCAGCCGGGCCACCGGCATCGAGGATCCCCAGTTCGTGGTGATCGACGAGGTTGCCGGGCAGTTGATCGCCTTCCTGTTCCTCCCCTTCGGCGTCGTCAACCTCATTCTCGGGACGCTCTTTTTCCGCCTCTTCGATATCTGGAAGCCTTTCCCGATCCGCAGGCTGGAATCGCTCGGGAGGGGGGTCGGGGTCATGGCCGACGATGTGCTGGCGGGCGTCTACGCCAACCTGCTCCTGCACGCCGTCAACAGGGTCCTATAGGAGACCGTACCGCCGCCATGAAAGCCGAAATCATCGCCGTCGGATCGGAGATGCTGACGCCGGACAGCATCGACACCAACTCTCTCTACCTGACCCGGCGGCTCGGCGAGGCGGGCTGCAGCGTCCACCTCAAGACCGTCGTCGGGGACGAACCCGGGGAGATCGTCGATGCGCTCCGTGCGGCGCTCGACCGCTCCGACCTCATCCTCGTCAGCGGCGGGCTGGGACCGACGGAGGACGACCGGACACGCGAGGCGGCGGCCCGCGTCCTCGGCCGCCCGATCCGGATCGACCCGCACCTGCTCGGCGCCCTGAAAGGGAAATTCGCCGCCCGCGGCCTGCGCATGAACAAAAACAACGAGCGTCAGGCGGAGGTGATCGAGGGGGCCGAAGTCCTCGACAATCCCTTCGGAACGGCGCCCGGGATGTGGCTGGAGGAACGGGGGCGCCTCCTGGCCCTCCTCCCCGGCCCCCCCCGCGAGCTCGAACCCATGTTCGAGGCGTCGGTAGCGCCGAGGATCGCGGGGCTGGGCGGGGGCGAGCGGCTCGCCTGCCGGTCGCTATACGTCACCGGGATCTCCGAATCAGAACTGGACGCCCGGATCGCCCCCCTGTACGCGGCGTATCCCCGGGTACAGACAACGGTCCTGGCCGGCACCCGGCATATCGCCGTCCGCCTCTACCGGTGGGTGCCGGCCGGGGAGGAGGGGGGGGATCTCGACGAACTGGCCGCCCGGATCCGGGCGGAATTGGGGGACGCCGTTTTCTCCACCGCGGGGGAAACGATGGAGGAGGTGATCGGACGCCTGCTCCGCGATTCGGACCGGACCCTGGCCGTGGCCGAATCGTGCACGGCCGGGATGCTGGGGATGCAGATCACGCGCGTCGCCGGGAGTTCGGCCTGGTTTCTGGGCGGCGTCCTCTGCTACAGCAACTCATCCAAACGGGATCTTTGCGCCGTACCGGAGGAGGTGCTCCGGCGCTACGGCGCCGTGAGCGCGGAAACCGCCGAGGCGCTGGCCCGGGGGGTGCGCCTGGCCTTCGGGAGCTCGATCGGGCTGTCGGTCACCGGGATCGCGGGACCGGGAGGCGGGTCGGAAGAAAAGCCGGTGGGGCTGGTCCATGTCGGATACTCCGACGGGGAGAGGACGGAGAGCCTGCGCCGGATCCTGCCCGGGGACCGGGAATCGATCCGGGAGCGTTCGGCCGCCCTCGCCCTCTCCTGGCTGCGCCGATTCCTGCTGCGCCCCGGGGAAGACGGCTGAACCATGCGCACCTTCATCGCCATCCCCCTTTCGGCCGAATGCCGGGACACCCTCGGCCGGATGCAGCGGACGCTCCGGGAGACCGGGGCCGACGTCCGATGGGTGGCCGTCCCCTCCATTCACCTCACCCTCAAGTTCCTGGGGGAGGCCGACAGCCTGACGATTCCGGCCCTCGCCCGGGAACTGCGGGCGGAGGCGGGGCCGGCTCCCTCTTTCCGTCTCCGGGTGCGGGGTCTGGGCGCGTTCCCCCACCCCGGCAGCCCGCGCGTCGTCTGGTGCGGTCTGGAGGGGGAGACCGGAGCGCTCGAACTTCTGCAGCGGCGCGTGGAGGCGGCCTCTGAGCGGTGCGGGTTCACGCCGGACAATCGGCCCTTCCGCCCCCACCTGACGCTGGGGCGGGTCAGGGGCAAAAGAAATTTGTCCCCCCTCGCCGACTGCATTAAGATGGGATCGGAGCTGGAGGCCCCCCTCCGCGTGGACCGGTTCCACATCTATGAGAGCACCCTGAAACCGCAGGGGGCGGTGTACACGGTACTCGAGACCATCCCTTTGACCGGGGCTTGAAAATGCGACCTGAATACTGGATCCCGCTCCTGGCCTACCTCCTCGGTTCCATCCCTTTCGGCTTCCTCCTGGTGCGCCTCGGCGAGGGGAAGGACATCCGCAGGTACGGAAGCGGCAACATCGGGGCGACCAACGTCTACAGGAGGAGCCGCGCGGCCGGCATCCTGACGCTGGCCCTGGACGCCGCCAAGGGAACCCTGGCGGTGCTGGCGGCCGGGTGGCTCGGGGGGGGCGTGGAGTGGCAGGCGGTTGCGGCGCTCTTCGCCATCACCGGACACGTCTTCACCCCCTGGCTTCGCTTCAAGGGGGGCAAGGGGGTCGCCACCGGGTGCGGCGCCTTTCTCGCGCTCTCCCCGCTGGCCGTGGCGACAACCCTCGTGGTGTTCGCGCTCGTTCTCGCCCTCTCCCGCTACATTTCAGCCGCGTCACTGGCGGCCGCGGCCACGTTCCCCCTCTTCGCCGGCTTCTACGGGGCGCCCGCCCAGGTGCTTCTCTGGGCTTCACTGGGGGCGGTGTTGATCATCGCCCGGCATCATGAAAACATACGGAGGCTCCGGGCGGGAACCGAGAACAGGTTCCGGCCCGGGTCGCGGTCCTGAGACCAAGGAGGGATTCATGCCGATCAGCAAGGAGTTACTGGACATCCTCGCCTGCCCGCTCTGCAGGAAGCCGGTCGAACCGACCCCGGACGGGACCGGCCTCAAGTGCGTCGAATGCCACCGCGTCTACCCGATCCGCGACGATATCCCGGTCATGCTGGTCGACGAGGCGAGGATCGAAAAGCCCTAGCGGCCGGTCGCATCGCCCGCAGGGCGGCGGTCAATTCCTCCGGGCCGGCCGACGCCGTCCCCAGCTTGCCGACCACGATCCCGGCCGCGATATTGGCCAGCACCGCCGACTCCAGGACCCCGAGTCCCGCCGTCAGACCCAATGCCAGGACCGCGATGACGGTATCCCCGGCCCCCGTCACGTCGAAAACCTCCCGGGCGACCGTGGGGATGCGGGTCACCCCCGATCCCTTGCAGAACAGGGCCATTCCCGCGTCCCCGCGGGTGACGAGGAGGTTTTCGAAGCCCGCCCGGCGCACGATCCTTTTCCCCGCCCGCACGAGTTCCCGGTCGCCCGTGACGGCTACCCCGGCGGCGCGCTCCAGTTCGGCCGTGTTCGGCGTGATCACCGTGGCGGGCCGGTAGATCGAAAAATCGTTCTGCTTGGGGTCCACGCACACGATCTTTCCCGCGTTCCCGGCAAACGGGATCGTGCGCTTCAGCAGCGCCGGCGTCAGCATCCCCTTGGCGTAGTCGGACACGACGACCGCATCCGCGGAGGGGACCAGGGTGCGGAATTTCCGGACCGCGTCCCGTTCCGCGGCCGGAGAAAGAGGGGAGCGGTCTTCCCGGTCGGTGCGGCACACCTGCTGATGGCCGGCCATGATGCGCGTCTTCACGGAGGTCGGGCGCGCGCGGTCGACAACCAGCCCGCCCAGCGGCGCCCTGATGGCGCGGAGCTCCTCCCGCAGCAGGGCCCCCTCGGCGTCCTTCCCCACGATCCCGACCGGGACCGCGGTCGCTCCCAGGGCGGCGATGTTGGCGGCCACGTTGGCCCCCCCGCCCAGGTAGGCTCTTTCCTCCCGGATCTCCACCACGGGGACGGGCGCCTCCGGGCTGATGCGCGAAACCGAACCGAAAACGAAGCGGTCCAGCATCAGGTCTCCCAGGATCAGGATGCGTTTCCCCCGGAAGAGCCCTACCGCACGGATCAGAATCTCAGGATCGCAGCCGGTGTGCTTCATACCCCCCCCTCATGGCGCCACGATGGAGCCGTCAGCCTCATCCCCGGGAAAGAACCTGGCGAGAAAATCGACATAGGCGGAATCCTCGCCGTACTCGGCCCCAAAGGCGTCGATGAGCGCCCGGACGAACGCGAGGCACTCGACGACGGCGCCGGGGGGGAAACCGGAATCCCGGAGCCCCGAAATCCCCTCTTCCTCCCGGGGACGGCGCATCGAATCGACCGCGGCCCGGATTTCGCGCCGCACCCCCTCTACGCGCGGGTCTTCAGCCGTCCGCTCGTACACGATCCCGGCGTCCCCGGCCCGGCAGCTTTCGAGCAGGAGGTCGACCGCATCCCGTGCGTGCCGGTCGGCCAGGTCGCGCTGCCGGATCCGCTGGCGCGCCAGGGTGTATTCGAGCCGCGCGATCGCTTCCGGATAACGTTCCAGGACCCGCTCGTGGATCTCCCGATCGCGCGCCGGCAGCCGGCCCAGCACCTTCCGGTAGGCTCGCGCGTCGCGCTCCCGCCCCGACTCGAGAAAGGGGCAGGAGTCCGGGCAGGGGATCTCCAGGACCCGCTTTTCACCGCAGCACCGGGGACAGATGGGCTCCCTCTCGGCGGGGCACTCCCGTTTCGCCTTCCTCTCCCCGCACAGGATGCATTTCATGCGCCCCCCTCCCGCCTCCGCCGGCGGCAAAACTCCCGGAGAAACCCCCGGGCGCTCCCGTAATCCGGATGCGCCCTCTCCGCCCTGCGGAATTCGGGAGGGTGGTGGCCGGCCGCCCCTCCCCCCTCGAAAACCGCGTGGAGCATCTCATGATACACGATAAATTCCAGCACGAAGCGGGGGACTTCGGGGGAATCGAGGACCGGGCTCACGGTGACCGTATGGTGCGCCGGGTCGTAATGCCCCAGCCGGGTGCGGCTCCGGCGCACCCCCCACCCGATCCGCGCGACCTGGACCTGGCCGTTGAAAAAACGGCGGTTGACCTCCGCGTAGACATCGGGCAGGCGGTGGTGGAAGCCCGCATGGGGGGCGAAACGCTTTTTCCCCTTCTCGATGCGGCGCAACCGGACCGATTCCACGACCGACTCCCGGCGGCGGAAGCCCTCGTACGCCTCCAGGACTTTCCGGGAGGCCTTCCGGCGCAGGATCTTGCATGCCAGGATCGTGACGACGGCCTCGAGCACCGCCGGCGGCGCCTGGCGGCAATGATCGCTGATGCGGATCTCCCAGTCCCCCGAACGGTTCCGGCGGATGGTATGCGTCAACCCGATGTAGGGATAAAAGCGGGCGTGCACCCGGGCGTTTCCGAGCGCGGGGATGCAGCTTGCGAGGACGACTCGGCAGAACCGTTCGAGATCCATCCCGTCCGTCCGGTCGCCGCTCCCCCCCCCCGGCGCGGGAACGGCGCCCGTCATGCCGTGCCCAGGAAGCCCCTGAGCCGCGCCACTTCCCTTTTCAAGGATTCCAGTTCGGCCTTCATTTCGGGCAGCTTCCCGAACAGGGCGTTCAGGCGCTTGTATTCCCCGAGCGGCCGGACCGGCACCCCCCAGTAGACCCCCCCGCTGCGCACGATTTTCCCGGGCAGGATTCCGGCCTTCGACCCGATCACGACTCCAGGTTCGACCCGGGCGTGGTCCCCGAAACCCACCTGCCCCCCGATCACGGCATGGTCTCCGATGACGGTGCTCCCGGAGATCCCGGTCTGCGCCGCGATCACCACGTGCCGCCCTATCTCCACGTTGTGCGCGATCTGGACCAGGTTGTCGATCTTCGATCCGGCGCCGACGCGTGTCGTCCCGAGAGACCCCCGGTCGATGGTGGTGTTGGCGCCGATTTCCACGTCATCCTCGAGGACCACCGACCCGACCTGCGGAAACTTCCAGTAAGCTTCGCCGTCACTCACGTAACCGAACCCGTCCGCACCGATGACGGCCCCGGCGTGCAGCACGACGCGGCTGCCGATCCGGACCCCCGGATAGAGCACGACGCCGGGATGGAGCACACATCCGGCGCCCAGGACGCACCCCCTCCCGACCAGGACCCCGGCGCCCAGGACGGTGCCGGGACCGATACGGGCGCCCGGCTCCACGACGGCGCAAGGCCCCACGTCCACCCGGGCGCCGAGTTCGGCGTCCGCGGCGATCTCGGCCGACGGGTGGCGCGTCCCCCGCCCCTCGGGCCTCGGGTGGAGCCACCCGGCGGCCCGGGCGAAATCAAGCTTGGGCCGGGGGGAGAAAATCACGTTGACGCCGGCGGGAGCGCAGTCGGGGGGGGCGATGACGCACCCGCACCCGGACGGGGGCCCGCTCCCCTTCGCCCCCTCCAGGAAAACCAGGGAGGAGGCGCCGGGGGACTCCCACCCCGACACCGAGGTTATCAGGAGCGCGCCCTCTCCCTGGAATTCGCGGCCGAGGCGCGCGGCAAGCTGCTGGATCGTGTAGCTCATCGATACCTTCCCGAAAAGGATGCCCGGCCGGGAACGCGGCCCTCCAGGAGTGGGCTTCAGGGCAGGATGAGGTCGTGCTCCGCCGTCTCCAGCTCGACCCTCTTCCCGTTGGCGTAGATATCGTGCCTTCCCCGCTGCCGGTTCCACTCGGCCAGGTCCGCCGTGCGGTGGGCGCTCTCGACGATCTGCCGCCACCCGATGCCGGTGTTGTAGGCGCAGAAGGAGATCTCTCCATCCTGGGTGCCGTAGGGGATGACGCACATTTCGGTGCGGCGGAAATCGTAGGTCCAGAGATCCTGGAACCACATTCCCTCCACGCAGAGCACGCGCCACTCGTCCCCGGCGGCGCGCCCTTTCAGGCGATCGCTCCGGTCGCCGTCCGAACGCTCCGAGCTCGGCCGGAACAGGCTGACTATCCGGGACAGGCTGAATCCCGCGGGCGCCAGGTCCGGCCTGCTGTTGCGCAGGACGGCCAGGGCGAGCTGCGCTTCGGTGAGCCGGCGCCCGCGCGCGGCATTGGTGATGACGCGCACGTCCCTGAGAAACCGTTCGTAGTCGAAGAACCGGAACACCGGCATCCATTCCTTCGTCCGGCGGTTGACCAGCAGCAGGGTGAAAACGCCGCAGTCCGGGTGGCAGTTGCAGGCGCTCCAGCCCCAGGGGGCGTCCGGTCCCTGAAGGATGTCCATGAGGGTCGTGAACGCGCTGTAGGTCGACAGCGGGAACCAGTCGCGCATCGGCTCCGGGCGGCCTCCGAGCTGCCGCCGGAGATCCTCCACGAGCTGGGTCAGGGTGTAGCGGCGGGCGGCGCGCGAAGCGTCGTCGATCGTCTCGTCCCGGCCGGTGAAGGAGACCGGCTGGAAGACCACGGTCTGCACCTTGTCGGAGTTGCTGATGGCGAAATCGACGATCGAACCGACGGCGTCCTGGTTCACGGTCTGGATCACCGTGGTGACCAGCGTCGTCTTCATCCCGACCCGCGCCATGTTCTCGATCGCCCGCGCCTTGACGTCGAAGAGGTTCCCAACGCCGCGGTGACGGTTCCGTTCGTTGCCGATGCCGTCGAACTGCAGGTAGGTGCCGTCGAGCCCGGCCTCCCGCGCCTGGCGGGTGAATTCGGCGCTCTGGGCGAAGCGGATGCCGTTGGTAGCCGCCAGGATGCGATAGAACCCGATCTTCCTGGCGTAGGCGACCGCCTCGAGGAAGTGGGGGGACAGGGTAGGTTCCCCCCCGGAAAAAAGGATGATGGTCTGCCGGCGCGGCTTGAAGGAAACGGCGCGGTCCAGGATCGCGCGGATCTCATCGAGCGGGGGCTCGTGAACGAACCCCACCTGGTTGGCGTTGGTGAAACAGGGATTGCACATCATGTTGCACCGGTTGGTCAGATCGACCGTCAGCACCGTGCCCCGCCCGAAGCGGATCGACGAGGATCCGTGGTGGTGGACGGGGTCCTCCCCGGGACCCTCGAAATCGCGGCCGAAGAAGAGCCCTTCGATCCTGCGGGTGAATTCCGGCCGGGTGGAGATCACGTCCTCGAAATCCCCGTGAACGGGACAGGACTTTCGGATCAGGATGCGGCCGTCCTCCTCGACCAGGCGGGCCTTGATTTCGCCGGGACGGTCCCGGAGGAGCGCCTCGAGCGGCATCTCGCCTTCGACCACCCTGCGCCTGATTTCGGGCACGCAGACGGGGCAGAGCGAATCGGTTTCCCTGGGAAAACCGAGCGGCGGGGCGGAACGCTCCCGGCTCTTCGGGATCCTGCCCGGCGCCCATTCCGGCTCCGGCAGCCGGCCCTCGGGGATCGTGCGGTTGACCGCCTGCAGCACCCTCCAGGCCGCATCGGCCGCGGACCTGAGGAGCACGCCCCCGGTCCGGCGGAGGAGGGAATCTTTCGGAGCAATGTCCGGCGGCGGGCCGTCCCCCCGCATCGGTGGCTTCGGTTCCATACAGCCGTAAAACTACCAGCATTTTCCGGCAGCGTCCATCCAATTATCGGACACGCCCTACAGGTACCGCTCGAGCAACAGCCTCCCGACGAGGATCGCCAGCACGAGGAGCAGGCTGGCGCTGTTACGGTGCTCGCGGTTCTGGACCACGCGGGACCAGAGGAAGGCGGAGCCGTCCCCACGCGACCCCGACCAGCGGGGGAAGAACAGGGGCACCCTGCGGGCGTACCCGAGGAACCGTTCCCCGTGCGCACGGTACAGGTCCCCTTCCTCGGCCCGCATGACGGGGAGGTAGAAAACCAGGAAGAAGGCGAGAAAGAGGGGGAGCAGCCAGTATCCCTGGCCGGCGAGGATGACGCCCAGGGCCATGACGAAGGAGCCCAGGTAGAGGGGGTTGCGGGAGAGGGCGTAAGGCCCCCCCTGGGCCAGGACCCGACCCTTTTCGATATACCCCGCGGCCCACAGCCGCCAGAGCCCCCCGGCGACCGCGATCGCGCCGCCGATCCAGAGCGACCGGACCGAGGGGTGCATGAAGACGAGGAACACCACCCCCAGGACCGTGCCGACGGGGACCCGGAACCTCTGGGCCGTTTTCTTCCAGCAGCGGGTTTCCTTCATGCCCGTGCCCCCGCTATGGCTCGGGCGCATCCATGACGGTGCGCTCGCGGGTGAAGGGGGTGGTCAGCCACCGGGCCGCTTCCATCTGCGCGCCGTCGGTGTCGTCGTTGGTGTTCAGGGCCTTGGTGTACTCGGCCATCGCCCTCTGCCGCTGCCCCAGGATATCGTAGATCTTTCCCAGATGGATGTAGCACCACACCTCGATCCACTTCGGGTCCAGGTCCCCGTTCAGCGCATCCCGGAAGGAATTGGCCGCCGACTGCAGGCTGAACTGTTCGTAAAAGACTTCGGCGAGCCGGAAGTGGGCCAGCGACCTCCGGGGGGACAGTTTGAGCGCGGCTTCATAAGCCCGGATCGATTCGACGAAATTCTGTGCCCGTTTCAGATCGTCGCCGAGCGATATCTGGACCGCCGTCTTCAATTCGGCGGAATCCCTCAGCAGTTTGTTGCGGGGATCCACCACCAGCCGGTCGGGCCGGGTGAAGACGTCGATGTCGAAGGGGGTCGAGGTCCCGGACAGGTCCACGGTCTGCACGGTCTCCCGGTCCCTGGTGATGACGGCGACCTCCACGGGCATCCGGAAGAGGTCGCGCTCCTGCCGAAGCGATCCCGTAATCCGGAAGCCGTCGACCGTCTTGAGCAGGACGTAGTCGGCCTCGAGCGTGGGGATGCCGACGGCATCGATCCACTGGGAGAAGAACCATCCGAGCTCCCCGCCGTGGATCTCCTCGGCGATTTTCCGGAACATCTCCCGCCCCCCCCCGCCGGCGGCGGTCCCGGCGCGGGCATATTCCCGCACCAGGCGGTCGAACTTCTCTTCCCCCGTGATCCCCCGAAGCATGTGGAGGATCCAGGCCCCTTTGCCGGCCACCACGGATTCGTACCGGTCGGACCGGTACCCCAGTTCGAACCCCGAGCGGACGGCCGCCTGCTTCTCGAACTTGAGCGCCAGCACGGCCAGCCGGTCGATCTCATCCTTGAAAACGGCGTCCCCGCCCACGCTCCCCAGGTACCGGGCCGCGGAGTAATACGCCATCCCGTCGGCAAGCCACAAATCCTCGACGCCCCGGACCCCGACCGTTTCCTGCCACCACTGGCCGGCGATGCGGCGGGCGAGTTCCCGCGGCTCGGGGGGGGATTGGGACAGTTCGCGCCGGCTGACGAAAAGGGTCCCGTACATTCCATGCTGCCCCCCCTGCGCCTCGTCCACCTCCACCAGGCGCAGGTGCCTTCCCGCCCCCGCGGGGCCGAACGCCGCCGCGTACCAGGAGAGAATCTTCCCCGCCTCTTCCGCCATCCGCTCCATGGCTTCGAGATTGTTTTCCCGCGCGAAACACTCGATCTCGAATTCCCCCGCCTGTACCGTCCGGAGGAAGTACTGACCCGCGATGAAGGACCCGGGCAGGATCGGGGCTTCCGATTTCCAGGCAAAGGTTTCGGCGGCTCCCCGGGTGACGACGGGGAGCCGCTCGCCGGGACCGATGACCGTCATCCCCAGGGGGACGGTCACCGACAGCGTCCCCGTGGCCCGGTCGGCCAGAAACCGGTTCAGGGGGAACCATTTCGCCGCGTACATCAGGGCGGTCCCTTCCATCCCGATGTAGGCCGACCCGAGGTCCCGGGAGAATATCCGGCTGTAGCGGTCGCTGTCGAAGCCCCCGTCGTATTCGATCCGGATCGTGCCCGTACTCCCCGCCTCGAGCCCCCGGGGGAAATGCACCGTCAGGGTTTCCGGGCCGGCCCGGTTCCGGTCGAATTCCAGTTCGACCCCGTCCTGGCCGAGCACCTTCGACACGAACAGGTTGTCGCTGAGTTCGAAGACCGCGTAGTCCGCCTGCTGGAGCGCCTGGAACGTAATCGCGGCGACGGCTTCCAGTTCATGCACATCCGGAAGGAGCGTCACCTCGATGTCGCAGTTCTTCACATCGATGCCCGGGGCTTTCCCGGGCGCCGCGGGCGCCTGCGCCGACAAGGACGGCGCCGTCAGGACGAGGCCCAGGACGATCCCGGCGGCCCATGAGTGTGTTCGATGCATAGCCCATCCTTATAGAAAGCCGTTTACGGCCGCGGCCGCTCTTTCCGAAGCCCGGTGCGCGCCCAGCATCTGCCTCACCCCGCGGAGCCGGTCGCGCATCGCGGCGCTCTCCGCGGGGCTTTCCAGGTATCGCAGCGCCACCCGCGCGAGCGCCTCCGGGCTGGCCTGGTCCTGGAACAGCTCCGGGACGATCCGTTCCCCGGCGATCAGGTTGACCAGCCCCTTCGTGCCGCCGCGGATCAGGAGCGATCCCGCCAGCCAGCTCAGCCGGGATATCTTGTACATGGTCAGGAAAGGGACCCCGGCCAGCGCGGCTTCCAGGGTGCTCGTCCCGCTCTTGACGAAGGCGAAATCGGCCCCTGCGATAATGTCGCGCGAACTGCGCGTGAGAATGTGAAAGTGGCTCCGGCCTTCCCTCCCCCCGAGGGTTTTTTCCACGATCCTTTCGATCTGCCCGGCATCGACGGTGGGCGCCGCGGAAACCAGGAACCGGACCGGCACCCTCTTCATCAGTTCGCATCCGGCCAGCAGGAGGGTGGGCAGGATATGGTCGACCTCCCGACGCCGGCTCCCGGGCAAAAGGGCCACGGTCCGGCGCTCCGGTTCGGGCGGCAGGGCCGGGAAGCGGTCCGGCCCCGGGGATACCTCGAGCAGCGGGTGGCCCACGAACTCCGCCTCGACGCCGCGCGCGCGGTAGTAGGCCTCCTCGAAGGGGAGGATCACCAGCATCCTGTCCACGCACTCCCGGATGGTCCGGATACGGCCTCCGCGCCACGCCCAGATCTGGGGGCTGATGTAGTAAACAACCGGAATCCCCAGCCGCTTCATCCTTTTCGCGAGCCTCAGGTTGAATTCCGGAAAATCCAGGAGCACCGCGACCCGGGGCGGCTCCGCGGCCGACGCCCTGAGGAGCAGTTTAAAGGTTCTGAAGTAGGTGCGCAACCCCGTGAGCGCTTCCCTGGGGCCGATGTGCCCCAGCTCGCGCACGTGGCACAGCAACTCCACACCGGCCGCCTGCATGGCGTCCCCGCCGGCCCCGTAAAACCGGAGGTTTCCGTTCCCGGGAAGCGCGCCGAGGCGCCGCACCAGTTCCGCCCCGTACCGGTCGGCCGAGGCTTCGCCCGCCACGACGAGCACCCTTGCGGATTTCCCCCCCGCCCCCTTCATCTCCCCTCCGCCGACGCGCCTGACGACTCCGGCGGGCGGGCACCGGTCGCGCTCTTTCGGATCCACCCCCCCCCGACGACGGCCCCGTCCCGGTAAAACACGCACGCCTGGCCCGGGGTGACCGCCGGCTGCGGCGAATCGAAAACCACCTCCACGCCGCCGTCTTCGAGCGGCGAGATGACGGCCGGCGCGGCCTCGTGCCTCGACCGTATCCTGGCCCTGACGGCGAGGGGCCCATCGAGCGAGGGGATGGCGATCCAGTTGGGCCGGACCACGCGGCAACGGCGCGAACCGAGCAGCGCCCGTTCCCCCACGACCACGGTATTGTCGCCGGTCCGCAGCTCGAGGACGTAGAGCGGCTCCCGGTGGGCGATGCCCAATCCCCGCCGCTGGCCGACCGTGTAGCGGTGGAGCCCCCTGTGCCGCCCCAGGACGCGGCCATCGACGTCCACGACGGGGCCGTCTCCGGGCGTCCCCGGTCCTCCCCCCGCGCCGCCCGGAGCGCCGTGAGCCTCCACGAAGGAGGCGTAGTCCCCGTCGGGGACGAAGCAGATCTCCTGGCTCTCCGGTTTTTCGGCGACCGGGATCTCCTGGGCGCGCGCGATCCGGCGCACCTCCTGCTTGTCCAGGTCGCCGAGCGGGAACAGGGCCCGGGCGAGCTGGTCCTGGGTGAGTTCGAATAGAAAATAGGACTGGTCCTTGTTCCGGTCCCGGGCCTCGGAGAGCACGAACCTCCCGCTCGAACTGTCGCGCCCGAGCCGCGCGTAATGCCCGGTGGCGATGCGCCCCGCCCCCACCTTCCCCGCAAGCAGGAGCAGCCGGTCGAATTTCATCAGGGAATTGCATCGGACGCAGGGGGAGGGGGTCAGGCCGCTGCGGTAAGCCTCGACGAAGGGGCGCACGATCTCCCGCTCGAACTCCTCCCTCAGGTCGGCCACGTGAAACGGTATCCCGAGCCGGGCGGCCACCGCGCGGGCGTCCCGCAGGTCCCCGGGGAGTCCCGTCTCCTGATCCCGGAACTTCAGGGAAAAACCGACCAGGTCATAGCCGGAGTTCTTCAGGATGACGGCGGCGACGGAACTGTCCACACCGCCGCTCATGGCAATGGCCACCCTTTCCATGGGTCATGCCCCCCGGGGCATCCACAAAACGCCGCTCCGGACAAAATGGATGTCCTTCAGATTCGGATGGAGCCGGTATTCGTCCAGGGCACGGGCCTTTTCCTCGTATTGCGCCCGCAGCGCGGCGATCTCGCGGCGCGCGTCCCGCTCCAGCCCCCGCAGCCGCTCCTCCTGCTCCGAACCGTCGGACGCGGCCGCCGGAAGGGGGGGGAGGTCCCCCCGCAGGAAGAGCCGGGCGATCCGTTCCGAAAACCGGGAGAAGAGGTCCCGGCTGCGCGACTGCAGCCGTGCCTCCTCGAGGTCCTCCGACCCGGACGGGAGCGCGCATTTTTCCCTCAGCTGCTCGAGCCTCCGGTTGTAGCGGTCGCGCAACCGGTCCAGTTCCCCCCGCATCGGCCCCTCGGCAAGCTCGAGGCAGCGGTCGACGAACTCCGGGAGGGCTTCGCCGGAGGCGGACCAGACGCCCAACTCGGAATTCCGGTAGATGCGCACCGCGAAGGCCCTGAGGAGGTACCGGACACACTGTGTCTCCATGAGAGCCAGAAACGGGGCGTCCACGAACGCCGGAAGCGGGCGCGGAAGGGCCCCCTCGGGAAGGGAGGTGCCGATCCTGGAAGGGTCGACATCGACGGCCATATCGTCGACCCAGGGCAGTTCGGCGGCACCGGTGGAAAGATCCACGGCTTTGGCCAGATCGATGCTGGCCCGGAAACCGGTCCGTACATCGCTGAAGTCGATCCGAACCTGCGCGAAGTAGCGGGGGACGTAGTCCCCGGCCCCGGAGGAGAGGTACAGGCAGTCGATATCGCCGCGGGATTCCGGCCGCCGCCCCGGTTCGTCATCGCCCCATTTCCCGCCGGTCATACGCCCCCGATCAGCTCCATGCAAAAACCAATTTTATCATGAAGATAAAACGATTCACAAATGCCGATCGCGGACCGCGGGGATCGCGCGGCAGCTAATTCAGGCTGGGCGCGGGAGTCCGTCCGCCCCCGCTCGTCAGGGAGCGGAAAATGTCCTTGAATTCCTGCCGGCCGTAAAAAAGGCGCGACTTGACGGTGCCGGCGGGACAGTCGAGGATTTCGGCGATCTCCTGGATGGTGCTCCCCTCCATGTCGTGCATGCGTACGACATCCCCCTGTTTCCCCGACATGCGCCGGAACGTCTCCCGGACCGCCGAGCGCAGCTCCGCGAGCGAAGTCGAGGCCAGCGGATCGGTGAAGGCCGTGGGCTGCGCCGGGAGGCGGCGCGCCAGGTCCTCGTCGAGGTCCACCTCCCGGTGGTTTTTCCCCTTGCGCAGCATTCCCAGGCAGACGTTGATCGTGATGCGGCTGATCCAGGTCGAGATTTTGGAGTCCCCGCGGAAACTGGAAATCCCCCGAAAAACATTGATCAGGGTCTCCTGCAGGGCGTCTTCGGCCGAAGCCTCTTCGCCCAGGATCCGGTAGGCCGTGTTGAAGATCCTCCGGTTGTAACGCGAGAAGAGCTCGCTGCAGGCGTCGGGGTCGTTGGATTTACAGCGGCGAAGCAGGGCCATGTTGGCTTCTTCGTTTCTCTGGATATCGATTGCCGGCATAACCTTCCTCCATTTCTCCGTCGGGTGCCCGGGGATGGATCGCCGGGCTCGCCCTTCTGGTGCAAATGGAGGGCCAGACTTCGTCTGAAACTCAATTCATTTATTTACAATACTTTATATAACAAGTGCTCAAACACCGATCCGGGCCGAAGTGTCCACATCCTGGACACCTTTCCGCTATCAACCCCCAAGTTCATTAAATACAGAGGATATGGGGTGTCTAATAATTGGACACTTATCGGAATGAAAATGGACAGATCACTTCATCCGCCGGAGCTTCTCCAGCAGGGACTGGCGGCTGATTCCCAGGGCGCGGGCCGTACGCGACCGGTTCTGGTCGTGGCGCGCCATGGTTTCGCGGATCATCGCTTCCTCCAGGTCCCTGACCGCCGATTTGAGATCTCCGCCCGCGGGCACGGGAGGAGTCTGGCGCCGGCGGATGTGGTCGCTCAACAGGTCCGGACCGATCGGCTTCAGCCCCTCGGCCAGCAGGACGAGCCGCTCCACCTCGTTCTGGAGTTCCCGCACGTTGCCGGGCCAGGAATAGGCCAGGAGCCGCTGCCGGGTCTCCTCCGTGAAGCGCCCGGCCGGACGGTTCAGCTTGAGCGAAAACTGCCGCAGGAAAAATTCGGCGATCGGGAGGATGTCCCCGGTGCGCTCCCGCAGGGGGGGGATGGTGACGGAGAAGACGTTGATCCGGAAGAAAAGATCCTGGCGAAAACGGCCGGACTCGACTTCGGCCTTCAGGTCCCTGTTGGTCGATGCGATCAGGCGGACATCCACCTTGCGGGGCTGGTGCGTGCCCACGGGCATGATCTCGTCCTCCTGGATGACGCGCAGCAGCTTCACCTGGAGTTCCGGCGGCGCCTCGCCGATCTCGTCGAGGAAAATGGTCCCCCCCTCGGCCATCTCGAAGTATCCCTTCCTGTCCTGGGTGGCCCCGGTGAAAGCCCCCTTCGCATGCCCGAAAAACTCGCTTTCCACCAGGTCCTTCGGAATGGCGCCGCAGTTGACCGGGATGAAGATCCGGTCCCTCCGGTGACTCTCGGCGTGGATGAAACGGGCGATCAGCTCCTTCCCCGTGCCGGTTTCCCCCTGGATGAGGACCGTTGTCTCCGTCCCGGTCACCCGGCGCAACAGGCCGAGGATGTGGTCCATTTCGGGACTGCCGTGGATGATGTCCCGGGGATAGGCCTGCGTTTCCATTTCGCGGCGCAGGAGGATGTTCTCGGTCCGGAGCCTTTCGTTGACCGACTGGAGTTCGGAGGCGAGGCGCTCGTTTTCCCTCACGAGTTCCATCTTCTCGAGCGCGTCCCGGACCGCCAGCCTCAGGCTGTCGGGCTCCCACGGCTTGGTGATGTACCTGTGGACCTTGCCGGTGTTGATGGCGGCGATGAGGTCGTCGACCTCCGTGAACCCCGTGAGCACGATGCGGACAATATCCGGCCGGTTCTTCTGGGACAGCTCCAGCAGTTCAATGCCCGTCATTCCGGGCATTTTCTGGTCGGTGATGATCGCGTCGACGGGCACCCGGCCGAGAATTTCCAGCGCCTCCTCGCCCGACCGCGCCCGGTGGACCCCGTACCGGCCCATGAAGGTCCGCTCGAGCTTCTGCAGGTTGGCCAGTTCGTCGTCCACGAGCAGAAGCTCGTATTTCTTCGGGGTCACCGGGACTTCTCCTGAATGACGGGGAGGCGCACCGTGAAGACGCTCCCCCCCCCGGGGGCGCCGCTCACCTCGATTTTGCCCTGGTGCTGCTCGATGATGCCGTAGCTGATGCTCAGGCCCAGCCCCGTCCCCTGGCCGACCGGCTTGGTGGTGAAGAACGGTTCGAAGATCCGCTTGAGATTCTCCGCGGGGATGCCGACCCCGTTGTCCTCGATTTCGATCTCCACCCCGTCCCCCTGCCGGCGGGTGCGGATCCAGACGTCCCCCTTCTCCCTGACGGCGGCAAAAGCGTTGGAGAGGAGGTTCATCATCACCTGGTTCAGCTTGCCCGCGTAGCCCTGGATCCTGGGGAGGTCGCCGTATTCCTTGTGGATCTCGATCCGGTTACGGTACTGGTTGCGCAGCAGGTTGAGCGACATCTCGATCGACGCGTGCAGGTCCACGTCCGAAACCGCGTCGGTATCCATGCGGGAGAAGGTGCGCAGGTCGGAAACGATCGTGTTGATCCTGTGCGCCCCCTCGGCAAAATTGCCGATCAGGATCTTGAGGTCCTCCTTGATGAAGGCGTAGTGGATCTCCTCCTTCCGGCGGGCGATTTCCTCCCGGTCCTCATCGGAAAGGCTGGGGAGACGGTCCAGCCCCTCGACCAGCGACTGGAGCTTTTCGGTGTACTCGCCCAGGAAACCGGTGTTGCCGTATATGAAGTTGAGCGGGTTTTTGATTTCGTGCGCGATCCCGGAGACCAGCTGTCCCAAGGACGCCATTTTCTCCGTCTGGACCAGCTGCTCCTGGGCGCTCTGGAGATCGAAATACGCCCTCTTCAGGGCTTCATGGGAATTCTCGAGCTCCAGCGTGCGCTCCCGCACCATCGCTTCCAGGTTCCGCGTCAACTCCTGAAGCTGCACCTCCCTGGCAAACAGGGCGTCCCCCATTTCGTTGAAGGTGGCCGCAAGGATCCCGAGTTCATCGGAGGAACGGAGCGGCACCCTCTGACGGAAGTTGCCCCGGGCCATCGTTCTCGCGGAACGGATCAGGGCCCTGAGGGAAAGCGTGATGCGCCGCGCGGTCATCCAGGTGAAGAAAACCACCGGCAAAGCCAGTGCCCCGGTGGTCAGCGCCAGCCAGAACCCCAGTTTCCGGAGCGGCCGGAGGATGTCGGTCTCATCCACCTCGACCCCCACATTCCAGCCGAAGGCGGTGTCGGAGACCGGCGCGATCCCGGCGAGCTTGCGCGCTCCGTCGGGCATCCGGTATCCGCTGCCGCGCTCCCGGTCGCGCACGGCATCGCCGAGGGCGAGGATCCCGAAGTCCTCCGTGAACCGCGCCCCGTAGGCATCGGCGGGGGACGCCGACCCGGGCCGGTTCTTCCGGTCCCGGTGGCCGATGACGGTATTGGCGTCCCCCGCGGTCAGGAAGCCGAACCCGGTCGGGAGCTCCATGCCGGCCAGATCCAGTTCCACGTTGTCGAGCACGTTCTGGAAGAGGGACCAGTTCACGATGTTGATCCAGACCCCCGTGATCTCCCGCGTCGCGGGATCGCGAAACGGCTCCGACAGCGCGATGTTGTACCGGTGGCTTCCGTCCTCGTCCTCGTAATCACAGAGGGCCCCCGCAATCGCCGACGCGTACCAGTCGGCATGGGAATGCTGCCCCTGGATCGAGGCGGCGAACAGCCTCCGCTCCTCGGGGAATTCCGAAATGTTCCTTCCAAGGACCCTCTCGAGCCTCGCCCGCGGGATGGGGGCCATGTTCCGGTCCGTGGTGTTCACCGCGACGACGGCACCCGTGGCGTCGACGACCAGGAGCGCATCGTAGCCTTCGTGGTTGAAGCAGTAGTTGTTCAGCAGCGGGATCATCCGGTCCCACCCGGGGGGACTCGCGCGGCGCAGAACCAGCGGAGCGGTGGTCGCCATGGAATGGAGCTCCTCCTTCTTCGCGCGCAGGAGCAGGTCCATCTTGTCGGCGGTGTCCTGGGCCATTTTTTCGAGCGAAAACCGGATGCGGTCCCGGATCTGATTTCCGCCGGCGACATAGGAGAAGATCGACAGGCCCGCCAGGGGGAGGAGCGCCAGCACCGTCACCAGCATCAGGAGCTTCTGCCTGACGCTGTGGAAAAAACGGATTTTCGGCTCTTCCGGTGCCGCGCTCGTTCCGGCGTATGCCTGTCGCACCTCTCCCCCCGGATGCACTGTCCAGACGGCCGCGCCGCGAGGATCCCTTGGCCGAGACCCCGGGCTGGAATGTCTACTTGTTGGACATGCCGATTGTCCATACTTTTAACAGAGATGTCAATCCCCCGTCCCGGCCGGCGGCCCGACGATTCCGCCGGACCGGCATTTCCCTATTCCCAAGAATCGCCCTAAAATAGTATGTTGATAGGGCATGATGCGGAAAGATCCTCTCCTCCTCCCCAGGAGTCTTCTCTGTGCCCTGGTCGTTTTCCTGACCGGCTTGTCCGGATCGGCCGGGGCGCAATCCTATTTCGCCTTTCCCCTCCCCTATGGAAAAATCGTGCGCGAAATAAGGATCCGGGGGTTGGTCCAGACCCCGGAATCCACCGTCATCCGGCTCCTGGAGTCCAAGGTGGGGGAACCCTACACCGAGGAGACGGAAGACCATGACCGCCGCTACCTGGACCGCCTGGGACTTTTTGCCGCGGTGCAGGCCGATCCCGTGGTCGTCGGGGACGAAGTTTTTCTCACCCTGAGCATCCGGGAACTCCCCAATTTCGTCCCCTTTCCCAAACTGACCATAAGCGACACCAACGGGACTTCCGGGGGGATGGGCGTCAGGATGGCCAACCTCCTGGGGCGCACGATCTCCCTCTCGGGATCGTTCAAGCTGGGGGGCGCGACCCACGCGGACCTTTCGCTCGAAACCCCGTGGCAGGCGCCCGGGGAAAAATCGTACGGCGTGCAGTACGACTACCGCGACCGCAGGGACAAGCATGACGCCCACCGCGAGAATTCGCACGAGCTGGACCTGCGCCTGGGGGTGAACCTCCATTCCGACTGGATGTTGAGCGCCAGGGGGGGGTATCTTTCCTTCGGAAGCGACACCCCCGGGATCACCCTTTCCCCTGCCAACCGGGACCACACGCCTTTTCTCGGGGCGATGCTCGAGTACGACCACCTCGATTCCGCGTCCGTTCCCCGCAACGGCTGGAGGGGCATATTCGATTTGACGCAAAACGGCGGCTTCCTGGGGGGGGACGGCGATTTCGTCACGGCCCAGTTCGATCTCCGGCGCTACCAGTCCCTCGCACACCGCCACGGCCTGGTTCTCTTCACCTTCGCCTCCCTGCAGAGCGGGCGGGTCGGGGGGGACCTCCCCGTGTATCGCGATTTTCACATCGGAGGCACGAACACGGTGCGGGGGTGGGAATCGGGCGCCCGCCAGGGAAAGAACCAGTTCATCAACACGGTCGAGTATCGCTACGACCTGCTCCACCCCCGGCTGTTCCGCGTGCGGAGGTACAGCCTCTATTACGGCCTGCAGCTGGCGGCCTTCGCCGACATGGGAACCGCGTGGAGCGAGGGGGGGGACTTCACCCGGAACGTGATCGCGGGAGGGGGGGTGGGGGTCCGGTTCCTCGTCCCGTTCCTGGATGTCATCCGCCTGGATTTCGGTTTCGGGCAGGCGGGCGCGTCGATCCAGCCCCACCTGCACATCCACGAAAAGGCTCACTATACCCGCAAACGGATCCGCTAGAACGCGCCCTTTCGGGCCGCGCGATCGTACGGGATCGGGGGGAGGGGGGAGAAAGCGGGGACGCGCGACCGGCGCAGGGCGCCGGTCGCGCGCAGACGGCCTAACCGACGTCGGCCGGCTTCGGGTTGAGGAGTTCGATATCCAGGCCGGAAGCGAGGAGATCGCTCTCGCCCCCCTCGTCCCCTTCCGGCAACTCCATCGGGACCAGTTCTTCCGTCAGTTTGATGTTGTGGTAGTACTCCATCCCGGTGCCGGCGGGGATGAGGCGCCCCATGATGACGTTTTCCTTCAGCCCCCGCAGGTAATCGACCTTGCCGCTGATGGCCGCCTCGGTCAGCACGCGGGTGGTTTCCTGGAAGGAGGCCGCGGAGATGAAACTGTCGGTGGAAAGCGAGGCCTTGGTGATGCCGAGCAGCAGCGGACGCCCCTTGGCGGGGATTCCGCCCGAAGTTTCGGTCCGGTCGTTTTCCTCGTAGAACCGGAATTTGTCCACCTGTTCGTCGAGCAGGAACTCGGTGTCCCCCACCTCCTCGACCTTGATCCACCGCATCATCTGCCGGACGATGACCTCGATGTGCTTGTCGTTGATATTGACCCCCTGCAGGCGGTAGACCTCCTGGATCTCGTTGACCAGGTAGCCCTGCAGTTCCTTTTCGCCCAGGACCCTGAGGATGTCGTGCGGGTTGCGCGGCCCGTCCATCAGCGCCTCGCCCGCGCGCACGTACTCCCCCTCCTGCACGTTGATGTGCACGCCGCGCGGCAGCAGGTATTCCTTGATGATGCCGCTTTCATGGTGCACCTCGATCTTGCGCTGGTTGCGCACCAGCCCGGCGTAGCGCACGACGCCGTCGATCTCGGTGATGACGGCCGTCTCCTTGGGCTTCCGGGCCTCGAACAGCTCCACGATGCGGGGCAGACCGCCGGTGATGTCTTTGGTCTTGCGGGTTTCCCGCGGGATCTTGGACAGGATGCTCCCCGGGTACACCTCTTCGCCGTTGTCCACCCAGAGATGGGCCTTGGAGGGGAGAAGGTAGCTCTTGACGATCTTCCCCTTCTCGTTCCGGATGCCCACCTGCGGCTGATATTTTTCGTCGGCCGATTCCATGATCACCTGGCGTACCAGCCCGGTGTTTTCGTCGCGCTCCTCCTTGACGGTCAAGCCGTCGTGGATGTCCTTGAAAACGACGGTGCCGCCGAACTCGGTCAGGATCGCGAAGGAGTAGGGGTCCCATTCGATCAGCGTCTGTCCCGGCTTGACCCTCTGGCCTTCCTTCACCTTCAGCGTGGCGCCGTAGGCCGCCGGATACCGCTCCCTCTCGCGTCCCGCCTCGTCGGCGATGATGAGCGTCCCGTTGCGGTTCATCACCACCAGGTTGCCGTCCTTGTTCGTCACGTGCAGCACGTTGAGGAACTTGGCGATACCCTCGTTCCTCGCCTCTTCCGTCGAATGCTCGTGTGTCCGGCTCGCCGTGCCCCCGATATGGAACGTGCGCATGGTGAGCTGCGTTCCCGGCTCCCCGATCGACTGCGCCGCGATCACCCCCACGGCCTCGCCCAGGTCCACCAGGTTCCCGGTGGCCAGGTTGCGACCGTAGCACTTGATGCAGACCCCGCGCTTGGCCTTGCACGTGAGCACCGACCGGATCTTCACCTTCTCGATCCCGGCGGCCTGGATCTCGGCCGCCAGCGACTCGGTGATCTCCTCGTTGATCCCCAGGATCGTCTCGCCCGTCAGCGGGTCCTTGATGTTCTCGAGCGACACGCGGCCGACGATGCGGTCGCGCAGCGGCTCGATGATCTCCCCCCCTTCGATGATGGAGGTCACGTAGATGCCGTCCAGGGTGTTGCAGTCGTCCATGGAGATGATGACGTCCTGGGCGACGTCGACCAGGCGCCGGGTCAGATAGCCCGAATCGGCCGTCTTCAGCGCCGTGTCCGCCAGCCCCTTGCGGGCGCCGTGGGTAGAGATGAAGTACTGCAGCACCGTGAGCCCTTCCCGGAAGTTGGCCGTGATGGGGGTCTCGATGATTTCGCCCGAAGGCTTGGCCATCAACCCGCGCATGCCCGCGAGCTGGCGGATCTGCTGCTTGCTCCCCCGGGCACCGGAGTCGGCCATGATGTAGATCGGGTTGAACTCGTACCCGCTCTGGTCCTGCTGGGCCATCTTGCGGAACATCTCGTCCGATACCCTCTCGGTCACATCCGACCAGACGTCGATGATCTTGTTGTAGCGTTCGCCGTCGGTGATGGCCCCGTCCTGGTACTGCTTCTCGACTTCGATCACGGCTTCGCGGGCCGCGTCGACCAGTTCCCCCTTGTTGTCCGGAACGATCAGGTCGTCGATGCCGATCGATATCCCCGCCTTGGTGGCGTGGAGGAATCCCAGGTTCTTGAGGTCGTCCAGCATCGGCACCGTGGCGTCCAGGCCGAAGCGCAGGTAGCAGTAATTGACCAGCTGCTGCAGCCCCTTCTTCTTCATCAGCCCGTTGACGAACGGAATGCCCTCCGGGAGGACGGAGTTGAAGATCAGGCGACCGATGGTGGTGTTGATGAACTCGTTGTCCACGTCGCGCACGTCGGCCCGCATGACGGCCTGATCGTCGTTCTGCGTGGTCAGGTCCATCAGCGCTCCGGTGTAGCGGTACCGGATGGGCGTCAGCCGCTCGACCATCCCGTTCTCCAGCGCGAACATCGCCTCGTCGAACGAACCGAAAACCCTGCCTTCGCCCCGGGTCCCCCGCTTGGCCTTGGTGAGGTAGTAGCACCCCAGCACGATGTCCTGGCTCGGTATGGCGATCGGCTGGCCGTTCGCGGGCGAAAGGATATTGTGGCTGCTCAGCATCAGGACCGAGGCCTCGATCTGCGCCTCAGGGGAGAGCGGGATGTGCACCGCCATCTGGTCGCCGTCGAAATCGGCGTTGAACGCGGCGCAGACCAGCGGCGGAATCTTGATCGCCTTCCCCTCCACCAGCACCGGCTCGAATGCCTGGATCCCCAGCCGGTGGAGCGTCGGCGCGCGGTTGAGCATCACCGGGTGGTCCTTGATCACCTCCTCGAGGATGTCCCAGACCACCGATTCCTGGCGCTCCACCATCTCCTTGGCGCCCTTGATGGTGGCCGCATGCCCATCCTTCTCCAGGCGGTTGTAGATGAAGGGCTTGAACAGCTCGAGCGCCATCTTCTTGGGGAGGCCGCACTGGTGCAGCTTCAGTTCCGGCCCGACAACGATGACCGAGCGCCCGGAATAGTCCACGCGCTTCCCGAGCAGGTTCTGGCGGAACCGGCCCGATTTGCCCTTGAGGGTGTCGCTCAGCGATTTCAGCGGCCGGTTATTGGCGCCGCGGAGCACGCGCCCCCTGCGGCCGTTGTCGAACATGGCGTCGACCGCCTCCTGGAGCATCCGCTTCTCGTTGCGGATGATGACTTCCGGGGCGCGGAGTTCCATGAGCTTCTTCAGGCGGTTGTTCCGGTTGATCACGCGCCGGTAGAGGTCGTTGAGGTCCGACGTGGCGAACCGTCCGCCGTCGAGCGGCACCAGGGGGCGCAGCTCCGGCGGGATGACGGGGATGACGTCGAGGATCATCCACTCCGGCTTGTTGCCCGATTTGCGGAACGCGTCGACCACCTTCAGGCGCTTGGCGTATTTGAGTTTTTTCAGCTGCGAGGTCTCCGTCTTCATGGCCGCGCGCAGTTCCTCGGCGGCGACCTCGACGTCCACCTGCCGGAGCAGCTCCTTGATGGCCTCGGCCCCCATCATGGCCCGGAATTTCCCGGGGAAATCCTGGACCAGCGAACGGTATCTCTCCTCGTTCAGCAGTTCGCCCGCCTTGATCGGCGCTTCGCCCGGGTCGACGACGACGTAGGCCTCGAAATAGAGCACGCGTTCCAGGTCCCGGAGGCTGATGTCGAGCAGGTGCCCGATCCGGCTGGGAAGCCCCTTGAAGAACCAGACGTGGGAGCAGGGGGAGGCGAGCTCGATGTGCCCGAGCCGCTCGCGGCGCACCTTGGAAAGAGTGACTTCGACGCCGCACTTGTCGCAGACCACGCCGCGGTATTTCATGCGCTTGTATTTCCCGCACAGGCATTCCCAGTCGGTGACCGGGCCGAAGATCCGAGCGCAGAAGAGCCCGTCCCTCTCCGGCTTGAAGGTGCGGTAGTTGATCGTCTCCGGCTTGGTGACCTCGCCGCGGGACCACGCCCTTATCTTTTCCGGAGACGCCAGACTGATGCGGATGCTGTCGAAATCCGTGCTCAAATCCGATTTTTCCATCACATCTTTAAAACTTCTCAATGGACTCCCCCAATCGTGGATGAAGTTTCCTTCAATTCCCTCTCGCCCCTGTCCGGCGATCCCTTCCCGGTCTCACCGGGGACCGCGCGCGGCGCCCTTCATTCCTCCGCCGGCACCTCGACGTGCCGCGCCTTCTGCTTCTGGATCAGCTCCACGTCCAGGCAAAGGCTCTGCAGCTCGCGGATGAGAACGTTGAACGACTCGGGGATGCCCGGAGTGAACTGGGACTCCCCCTTGACAATGGCCTCGTAGATCTTGGTCCGGCCCTGGATATCATCCGATTTGGCCGTCAGCAGTTCCTGCAGGATGTTGGCGGCGCCGTAGGCCTCCAGCGCCCAGACTTCCATTTCCCCGAAGCGCTGGCCTCCGAACTGGGCTTTCCCGCCCAGGGGCTGCTGTGTGATGAGGGAGTAGGGGCCGATGCTGCGGGCGTGGATCTTGTCGTCGACGAGGTGCGACAGCTTGAGGATGTAGATGAACCCCACGGTCACCTGCTGGTCGAACCTTTCCCCCGTCATGCCGTCGTAGAGGTCGATCTTGCCGCTCTCCGGAAGCCCGGCGCGGCGGAGCATCTCCTTGATCTCCGATTCCGAGGCGCCGTCGAACACCGGGGTCGCGAAATGCAGCCCGAGGGCGGACGCCGCCCATCCCAGGTGGGTTTCCAGGATCTGCCCGACGTTCATCCGGGAGGGGACCCCCAGGGGGTTGAGCACGATCTCGACCGGCGTGCCGTCCGGCAGGTAGGGCATGTCCTCTTCCGGCAGGATGCGGGCGATCACGCCCTTGTTCCCGTGGCGCCCGGCCATCTTGTCGCCCACCGAAAGCTTCCGCTTCATGGCCACGTAGACCTTCACCATCTTGATGACGCCGGGAGGGAGCTCGTCGCCGCGCCGCAGCTTGGCCAGCTGTTCCTCGTGGAGGCTCTTGAGAATCTGGATCTGTTTTTCCGTCTTCTCCTCGAGGCTCCGGATGCCTTCGTAGACCTTCCCCTCCTTCTCGGCCTTGAAATCGTTCTTGACCCTGCCGAGTTCGGTGGAGTTGAGGCCCTGGAGGAGCGACCGGGTCAGCTTGGTGTTCTTCTTGATGACCACCTCCCCCGCCCGGTTCACGAGGTCCTCCTGGAGGGCTTCGCCGCTGAAAATGAGGATGAGCTTCTTGTTCCGCTCCTCCTTGATGATGCGGATCTCGTCGTTGAGATCCTTTTCCATCTTGTCGACCTGTTCCTGCTCGATCTGCCGGGCGCGCTCGTCCTTCGGAACCCCCTTGCGCGAAAATATCTTGACGTCGACGATCGTCCCCTCGATGCCCGGGGGGGTCACCAGGGAGGCGTCCCGCACCTCTCCAGCCTTCTCGCCGAAGATGGCCCGCAAAAGCTTCTCTTCCGGGGACAGCTGGGTCTCCCCCTTCGGTGTCACCTTGCCGACCAGCACATCCCCGGGCCGCACCTTGGCGCCGATCCGGATGATGCCGCTCTCGTCCAGGTCGCGCAGGCTTGCGTCGCTGACGTTCGGGATGTCGCGCGTGATCTCCTCCGGTCCGAGCTTGGTGTCCCGGGCCTCGATTTCCAGCTCCTCGATGTGGATGGACGTATAGCTGTCTTCCTTCACCAGCTTCTCGCTCACCAGGATGGCGTCCTCGAAGTTGTAGCCGCGCCAGGGCATGAAGGCCACCAGCACGTTACGCCCCAGCGCGAGCTCGCCCTTGTCCGTGCACGGCCCGTCGGCCAGGACCTGCCCCCTGACGACGGCTTCGCCCCGGCTCACCAGCGGGGTCTGGTTGATGCAGGTGTTCTGGTTCGAGCGTTTGAACTTGGTCAGGGAATAGATGTCCACCCCCGCGTCCCGGTTCGGGGATTTCCCCCCGTCGCTCTCCCCCTCGACGCGCACGATGATACGGGTGGCGTCGACGCTGTCGACCACGCCCGAGCGTTTGCAGGTCACGACGGCGCCCGAGTCCTTGGCGGTGATGTATTCCATCCCCGTGCCGATGTAGGGGGCCTCGGCGCGGAGCAGCGGAACGGCCTGGCGCTGCATGTTGGAACCCATCAGCGCACGGTTCGCGTCGTCATGCTCGAGAAACGGGATCAGGCTGGCGGCCACGCTCACCAGCTGCTTGGGCGACACGTCGATGTAATCCACCCCCTCGCGCTCGACCAGGACGAAATTCCCCTCGTTGCGGGCGTTGACCCGCTCCTGGACCAGCATCCCGTCTTCGCCGATGTCGGCGTTCGCCTGGGCGATGTTGTACTCCTCGGCCTCCCAGGCGGTCTGATAAAAGGAATGCGGTTCCCACTGGGCCGGCCGCTTCCCCGAGGCCTCGCACCTCCGGTTCTCCCTGTCCACGGCCTCCTTTTCCGACTGTTCGCCCACCTTGAGGTGGGTGTCCCCCGGGAATACGATCTGAACGAATTCCAGCACCTTGCCGTTCTTCACCTTGCGGTAGGGGGACTCGATGAAGCCGTACTCGTTGATCCGGGCGTAGCAGCTGAGCGAGGAGATCAGCCCGATGTTGGGCCCTTCCGGGGTTTCGATCGGGCAGATGCGGCCGTAGTGGGTCGGGTGCACGTCGCGCACCTCGAACCCCGCCCGCTCGCGGCTCAGCCCGCCCGGCCCCAGGGCCGACAGGCGCCGCTTGTGGGTGATCTCGGAAAGGGGGTTGGTCTGGTCCATGAACTGGGACAGCTGGCTGCTGCCGAAAAACTCCCGGATCGACGCCATCACCGGCTTGGCGTTGATGAGGTCGTGCGGCATCGCCGTCGTCATTTCCTGGTGGACCGACATCTTCTCCTTGATCGCCCGCTCCATGCGCACGAGCCCGATGCGGAACTGGTTTTCGAGCAGTTCGCCCACGGCGCGCACCCTGCGGTTCCCGAGGTGATCGATGTCGTCCACGGTCCCGATGTTGCGCGGAAGCTTCAGCGCATAGCTGATCACGGCGTAGAAGTCCTCCGCCTGCAGCGTGCGCTGCTCGAGCGGCGTGTTCAGTCCCAGCTTGATGTTGAACTTCAGCCTGCCGACCTTGGAGAAATCGTACTTGCGCGGGTCGTAGAACATCCCCTCGAAAAGCGCGGTCGCGGTCTCGATCGTCGGCGGGTCGCCCGGACGCTGCTTCCGGTAGATCTCGATGAGGGCGTCCGACTGCGATTTGATATGGTCCTTCCGGAGCGTCTGGGAGATGGTCACGCCGGTGTCTTCGTGCTCCGGGTAGAACACCTCGAGCGACGAAATCCCGTTCTCGGCAAGTACCGCGATCGTGCGCGAGGTCACCTCGGTGTTGGATTCGACCAGGATTTCGCCCGTTTCCTGGTTGATCACCTCGGAAATGGACAGGGCGCCTTCCAGCGCGTCCATGTCGATGACGATCTCCTTGACCCCCGCCTTGACGAGCTGGTTGTAGGCGCCGGCGAGGATCTTCTTCCCCTTGGCGACCAGAACGCTCTTCCCCTTCGGGTCCTTGATGTCTTCCGCCGCCCTGGAGCCGACGAGGTCCCGCCCGAGGCCGCGGTACAGCACGTTTTCCTCCCACCGGATCGTGACCGGCGTGTAGAACGTGCGCAGGATTCCGGCGTCGTCGCTGAGGCCGAGGGCCCGCAGGAAGGTGGTCGCCAGGAATTTGCGCTTGCGGTCGATCCTCACGTAGAGGAGGTTCTTCTGGTCGTACTCGAACTCCACCCACGAGCCGCGGTAGGGGATGATCTTCGCCAGGAAGAAGGTGTGCCCGGCGCTGGATTCGAAAAACACCCCGGGGGAGCGATGAAGCTGGCTGACGATGACGCGTTCGGTACCGTTGACGATGAAGGTGCCGTTTTCGGTCATGAGCGGGATGTCGCCGAAATAGACCTCCTGCTCCTTGATGTCGCGCACACTCTTCCCTTCGGTCTCGGCGTCCTTGTCCCAGACGACGAGCCGGACGGTCACCTTGAGCGGAACGGCGAACGTCATCCCCCGTTCCTGGCACTCCTCGACGGAATACTTGACGTTCAGGTCCACCGTTCCGCCGCAGAATTCGCAGCGCGGGTTCTCGATCTCGTTCTTCCCCCCGCAGTGCCGGCAGGTGCCGGCGTCCGGGTTGTAGGGGCTGTTGATGATGGCCTTGCCGCACTCGGCACAGTTCGCTCGGAGGTAATTCAAGCCCTTCAGGTTGCCGCACTTGCACTGCCAGTTCCCAATGGAGTATTCGACGAATTCCAGAGAGGAGGTGCCGCGAAAATCGTTGATCGGGAAGACGGAATTGAACACCGCCTGCAGCCCTACGTCCTCGCGTTCCGCGGAGGGGACGTCCATCTGCAGGAACCGATGGTAGGATTTTCTCTGGACTTCGATCAAATTCGGAATGGGAATGCTGGTGTGGATCTTGGCGAAGTCCACGCGGTCCCGATACACATTCGAAGTGCTGATATTGGTCATTGAAAAATTTACCTCGAAAAGCTCAATATGGGTTTTGACGTGCCTTTAGGGAGAGCCAGGACTGTGGGGTAGAGGACGGAAGACACACCACTGCCTCTACCCTCCTGAGAGAGCAAGACCTGTTCTTTCAGTTTCCCCGTATCTGAAGGCCCGTGCACATTGACCTCAAATGGGGTTGGCAACGCAAAAGCCTGCCGTAGCCGGCAGGCTTGACCGGGTAAAACCAATGCGCGCGGAGAGGCCTGCTGGAGCCCTCTCCGCACGCACGCATCGGCAGGAACCCGACGTCTACTTGATCTCCACGGTCGCGCCGGCTTCTTCGAACTTTTTCTTGACGGCCTCGGCCTCTTCCTTGGCGATGCCTTCCTTGACCGCCTTGGGAGCGGCCTCCACCAGGTCCTTGGCTTCCTTGAGCCCGAGGCTGGTGACTTCGCGGACGACCTTGATCACGTTGATCTTCTTGTCGCCCACGGCGCTCAGGATGACGTCAAATTCCGTCTTCTCCTCGGCCGCCGCGGCCGCCTCGCCGCCGCCCGCGCCGCCGGCGACAACCATGGGCATGGCCGCCGCCGCGCTGATGCCGTATTTCTCTTCGAGGTTCTTGACCAGGTCGGAGATCTCCAGCATGGTTGCCTGATCGATCCATTCTAAAACTTCAACCTTTGTAATCGCCATCATAGACTCCTGTGAGGAATGGGTAGAGATGTATTGCCGAATCTGCCTGGGCTCCCTATTTCGGGACCTGTTTCAAAACCAGGCCCAGGTCGCGTAATGGAGCGTTCAGAACCGAGGTAAGCTTCTGCAGAGGCGCCTTGAGAAGGAAGACCAGCTTGCTCAGCATCACCTCTCTGGAAGGCAGCGAGGCTATCGCCTGGATTTCGCCCGGCGACACCACTTTGCCTTCGACCAACGCCGCCTTGAACTCAAAGTGGGGATTGCTCTTGCCGATATCGGAGAGCAGTTTGGCCAGCCCCACGACATCCTTGGGATGAAACGCGATGGCGGTCGGACCCTGGAAATACGGCGCCAGTTGCTCGAGCGCCGTTTCCTTGGCCGCCCTCAAGGCCAGGGTGTTCTTCACCACCACGTAGCTTCCGTCCATCGCCCTGATCTTCCGCCGGACCTCGGTCGCCTCCACCACCTTCAGCCCGCTGTAATTGATCAGGAAGGCGTTGCTGGTCGAACGGAACTGCTCGTTCAGGAATTCCACGTTCTGCTGCTTTTCGTTTCTATTCATGAGCTCAGACCTTTGGGGCGCCCTCTCGCGCCGCGGATCGTCCGCGCCGCCCGGGCGCCAGGCTTGTCCGGCACGGGCCGGACACGATTTAGCATGTGTCTACAGCGCAGCCTCGTCCACCCGGATACCGGGACTCATGGTGGAGGAAATCGAGATGCTCCGGACGTACTTCCCCTTGCTGCTGGCGGGCTTCGCCCGGAGGACCGCGTCTATCAGGGCCTTGGCGTTTTCACACAGGTTCTTTTCCTCGAACTGGATCTTCCCGCAGGGAGCGTGGATGATCCCGGTCTTGTCCACCCGGAATTCCACCTTCCCGGCCTTGATCTCCTGGACCGCCTTGCCCACGTCGAACGTGACGGTTCCCGTCTTGGGGTTCGGCATCAGCCCCCGGGGGCCCAGCACCTTTCCCAGCTTGCCGACGCTCCGCATCATGTCCGGGGTGGCCACGACGGCGTCGAAGTCCATCCAGCCCCCGGAAATCCGCTCCACGATATCGTCCCCGCCGACCTCTTCCGCCCCGGCATCCCGCGCTTCCTTCACCTTGTCCCCGGAGGCGATGACCACGACCCGCTTGCTCTTCCCCAGGCCGTTGGGAAGGATCACCGTGCCGCGCACCATCTGGTCCGCGTGCTTCGGATCGACCCCCAGCTTCATGGAAACCTCGACGGTTTCGTTGAACTTGGCGAAGGAGATCTTCTTGAGCAGCGTCACCGCCTCGTCCAGACTGTAGGCCTTCTTCTCCACGGCAGCGGCAGCCTTGGTATAGTTCTTTCCCGCCTTAGCCATTGCTTTATACCTCGCAAACAATTTACGACTCAAGATCGACGATCGACGATTGAGGACCCCGCGGGGCCCCGTCAACCGCGAACCGCAAATCGCTAATTTAGCTCGACCTCGACCCCCATGCTGCGGGCCGTGCCCATGACGATCTTCACCGCGGCATCGATGTCCGAGGCGTTGAGGTCGGGCATTTTCAGCTGTGCGATTTCCCGCACATCCTTCATCGTCACCTTGGCCACCTTGTTCTTGTTCGGCTCGCCCGACCCCTTGGCGATGTTGGCCGCCTTCTTGAGCAGGATGGCCGCCGGGGGAGTCTTGGTCACGAAGGAGTAGGTGCGGTCGGCGTATACCGTAACCACCACGGGGATGATCAACCCCTCCTGCTTGGCCGTCTTCGCGTTGAACGCCTTGCAGAAATCCATGATATTGAGCCCGTGGGGCCCCAAGGCCGACCCTACCGGCGGCGCGGGAGTCGCCTTTCCCGCCGCGACCTGCAACTTGATGTTTGCCACAATCTTTTTAGCCATCGAACAACTCCATCGAGCGAATTCCGAATAACGACTTACGAATAACGAACAGGACCCGCCCCTTCGTAATTCGTCATTCGTAAACCGTCATTTTTCAAGCCTTTTCCACCTGCTCGGTTTCCAATTCCACCGGCGTCGCGCGCCCGAGGATGGTGAGCATCACCTTCAGGGTGTTGCGTTCGGGGTTCACGTCCTCGACCACGCCCGTGAAATCCTTGAACGGTCCGTCGTTGATCTTGACCGCTTCGCCGCGGTCGAAGCTGAACTTCGGCTTCGGCTGTTCCGCCGTGATCGAAACCCGGTTGACCACCTCGTTGATCTCCTCTTCCGTCAGAGGAGTGGGTTTCTTTCCCGTGCTGATAAAGCCCGTCACCTTCGGCGTTCCGCGCACGATGTGCCAGGCCTGGTCGGTCATGTCCATTTCCACCAGGATGTACCCGGGAAAGGTCAGCTTGGTGCTGATGACCTTTTTGCCCCCCTTCATCTCCACCACGTCTTCCGTGGGGATCAGGATCTGCCCGATACACTCCCCAAGTTCGTACGCCTGGATGCGGTTCATGAGGCTTTCCGCCACCTTGCGTTCATATCCGGAGTAGGTGTGAATGATGTACCACTTTTTCGTGCTATCCATACATCCGTTTCAAGGTAGTGCCGACAGCGCACTGGAAATGCAGGTCACTCCGCTTCTGACGGCGGGATCCCTACAAGAAGGATGAACTGAGAATGTAGTTCATCCCGGTTCGAACGAAAAGATCCACGACAAAGAGAAAGAGTCCGAAGAAAAACACCGACACGAGCACCACGATGGTGGTCCCGGTCACTTCCCGCCGCCCCGGCCACGAAACGTTATTCAGCTCTTTCCGCGTATCCTTGAGGAACTCGACGATGCTCCGAATCCTGTTCCCAAGCCTGGCAAAAAATTGTTTCATTCGCTTGACTCCGCAGACATTCAGCCGACTGCAACGAACCCGGGGTTCGGAGCGCCGGACCGGATCTGGCAGGCCAGGAGGGACTCGAACCCCCAACATGCGGTTTTGGAGACCGCCGCTCTACCAATTCGAGCTACTGGCCTGTGTGTCCGATCCGATCGCCCGGGCCTCACCGCGTTTCCTTGTGCGGCGTATGCGTACGGCAGTGGTTGCAGAACTTCTTGAATTCCAACCGCTCCGTAGTGGTCTTCTTGTTCTTGGTCGACGTGTAATTACGGCGTTTGCACTTCGTACACTCAAACGTGATGATGTCTCGCATGGCTGCCTCGGATTACTCCAGGATATCCGAAATGGTGCCGGCGCCCACGGTCCGTCCGCCCTCGCGGATCGCGAACCGCAAACCCTTTTCCATCGCTATCGGGGTGATCAGCTTGATGGTCAGGTTCACATTGTCCCCCGGCATCACCATCT